>CAYVUX010000056.1:1941-12542 GCA_964455075.1 uncultured Desulfobacteraceae bacterium
TCTTCGGCGGCCAGGATCAGCCCGCGCTCCCCGTTTTGTCCGTAGGCGCTCGCCCGTGGAACCGGCGCACCGACCACAATGGGGTCTCCCGTACCGGCCGCTGGAACGTTGCGAAGTCCGAACGCCACAGCAAAAACCATAGCCAGGACCAAGGTGATGACCATGCGGAATAATCTTCCGTCCATAATACGCCCTCCTTTTCTGAGACCTTTCTGGGATGGAAGTTGAAGAAATGCCGGGACCGGCCCGGATCAGGCCGTCCGGATCTTTGGAAAACCCCTTTTTTGCCCAACCCCCGCTTTGCCCGGCACAGGTTGACGTTGGGCGCTACCGGTGGAAGTATGGGAGATTTTCAGGGACCTGTCAATGCGAAAAACTGCTGCCGGAAAAGGCGGCATTATGTGCCAAATGATGGCATTTTGGACTTTTTGCCCCGATGGAATGTTTCCGGCCATCCCTCGCTTTGCCGCACTGCGGCGCATTCGGATGCCGCAGAACGACACCCCCTCAGAAAAGGCGATATCCCGGGGGTATCCGTTAAGCACGCTCTTTTGAACGGGCCGCGGAAAACCGGTGGAGAATAGGCTTTGGAGAGCTTCAGGGTTTGACAAGGGGACCTCTTTGTGGTATTGGCGGCTGATCAACAGGGAGTTAGGCCGCCCGGACGCGATGAGCCCTTGGAGAAATCCTCGGTACTTCAAGCCACGGGGGCCCAGGGTTTGTATTTTCAGATGGTTCCATGACGGAGGGGTTCACATGAGGAAAGGGATATACGGTATCGCGATCGCATGTATCGGGGTTTTTCTGTGTGTCTCGTGTTCGCCGGAAAGCAAAAAGGGGCTTCCCGTTGAGAAGCGCACTCAAGATGTAGAATACTTTGTCATCGACAAGGACGTCTACCTGAAGGACAGGAAGGGACCGGTCCGCTTTACACACGATTTGCATTATGACGACTATGGCATCGAATGCAACGACTGTCATCATGTCTACGTGGACGGGGAAAACGTCTGGACCCCGGACGAATCCCCGGATACCTGTGAGAGCTGCCATGACCCCGTGGCCGGCTTTGACGAGGTGTATCGACTGGAAACCGCCTTTCACAAGAACTGCCGAACTTGCCATTCCCTGGTAAACGAAGGCGATGAACTTACTCCAGCCCCCATCACTTGCCTCGGCTGTCACGAGACACAGAAACATTGAAACCTTTGAAAAACCCTCCGTTTTGTCTCGGGGTCAAGGCGGGCGAGGGTATTGGCGACACGAATATACTGCACTATTTCGAGGATTAAGCCTCTCGGCCATGAGCTCGAGGCCGAACCGCCCCAACAAAAAAGCGGGTTTTCCAAAGGTCTCACATCAGGGTTTTCCATCCAGCGGCGGATCCCTTCCCAGGGCTTGTGTCCCGTAGAACCCTGCTTCGCTTGTTCGCTTTTTCGGGTGGCGCGGTAGCGTCCCGATGCCTTTTGCACTCGCCAAATGCAGCACAGGGGAAGAAATGCACCGCGACTCGGGGTTCCATTCCCTGGCCGACAGGAGGGCTTCATCGTCCTTTACCCCAACGGGATTGGACTTTTCGGATGGCTACGACACTGGAACAGCGGCCATTGCTGTGGGAGGGCAAGGCAGGCACAAATCGACGACGTCGCTTTTGTAGGAGCGGTCGTCGAGGAGGTCCGCAGCCGTTTGTGCGTGGATCCCGGCCGTATTTATGTGGTGGGGCATTCAAACGGAGGCATGCTGGCCTATCGCCTGGCCGCGGAGAAATCGGAGAGGATAGCGGCGGCAGCAGCCGTTTCGGCCACCATTGGGGGAAAGCCTTCGCTGGAAGAGGCGCGATGGCAAATCCCCGCGCCCGGGATGCCGGTGCCCTTCATCGTGATCCACGGCAAAAACGATGACAAAGTCCTGTACGAGGGAGGTCCCGATCCTCGAAGCGACAATGGCCGCACCTGGATGTCCGTCAAGAGTTCGGTGGCTTTCTGGACGAAATACAACCATTGCAGGGAGATTCCTCAAACACAATCTCTGAGACAGGGCCGGGTCCTCGTCCAAACCTGGTCCGATGAAGAGCGAAGAGCTCCGGTGGTCCTTTACACGCTGGAGAATTGGGGGCATGGGTGGCCCGGCGTTTCCTCTACATCAACACTCGAGGACGATCCGCTCCAGGGCTTTGATGCCGCGGAAGTTATCTGGACTTTTGCAGAAAAATTCCGCAGGACGAATGAATCCCTTCCCGGAATGTAACTTCGGGTCCGGGGACACGTTCGCGCAAAGATACGTGCAGCACTCCTCACCTCGGCGGGGCCGCCGAACCGAGCCTGCAAGGCTGCTCATCCTTGGAGTACGGATCGAACCCCTTTGACTCGGGTCATCGGTGCGGTGGCGGACAATCGGTCCCGCATTTCTTTGGGAAAGGGAAAGAGGACGAAATGGCCAAAACCCATCACTTGCTGCTGGTGCATGTGGAGGGACGCGACCGTCCCGAGATCACGGCGTCGCTCATGCAGGTCTTTGTGGAACACGACTGCGAGCTCGCGGAAATACAACAGGCTTGCCTTCACGGAAGGATGGCGCAGGATTTTGTTGTCGACCTGGCGGCAAAAGACGATGCCGGGGACGGCCTGGTTCGGGACCTCCTTGTGGAAGCCAACCGACTGGATCTCACCATTCATTTCGATATGCTGAGTGGGGACAAGGAAAGATACCGGGCTAGCCCAAACTGTTGGTGATTACGCATTTCGGAAACACCCCATCCCTGGCTTCCATTTCCGCGGTCCTCGGCGAGGAGGGAGCACGCATCCAGGCCATCACCACATCCAGACATCACGAGATCCGGTCCATAGAGCTGGTAGCCAACGTGGACGAGTGCCCGGCCAGGGAGCGGCTCAAGCAGCGCATCATGGCCAAGAGCCGGGAATTCGAGGCCGATACGGCCATACAAAGAATGAAGGCCTATCGCAAGAGCAAACGGCTTGTTCTCTTCGACATGGACAGCACCCTTGTGGACATGGAAATTATTGATGAAATGGCCCGGCAAGCCGGTGTGTACCGGGAGGTCGCCGGGTCACGGAAAGGGCCATGCGAGGAGACTTCGATTTTGAAGAATCTCTTGTCCAGAGAGTGGCGCTGCTCAAAGGCCTCCGGATCGCCCAATTGCAGGAAGTTCGGGATTCCATGCGGCTTTCCGAAGGCATTCCGGAATTGATGGAGACCCTGAAATGGCTTGGATTCAAAACGGGAATTGTCTCAGGGGGTTTCGAGTTTTTTGCCGGCCATCTCAAGGACAGGCTCGGACTTGATTTTGTCTTTGCCAATCGGCTGGAGATCAAAGGAGAAGCACTCACAGGCAAGGGGCTCGGAGAAATTGTGGACGTGGCGGGCAAGGCGCGTATTGTCAACCAGGTTTCCTGCGACCTGGCCATTCCTCTTGATCAAGCCGTGGTGATCGGGGACGGGGCGAATGACGCCCTCATGCTCGCCCAGGCAGGGCTCGGCATCGCGTACAATGCAAAGCAGAGGCTCGATCGGATCGCGGATGCCGGTCTGAAGCGATCCCACATGGGTCATATCCTCCATCTCCTGGGCATCACGGAAGAGGATATCCACGAGACCATGACATGCAGAGATTCATGAACCCAGGACCATTCAGCCCTTCCTCTTCCAGTAAGAAGGAAAGCGACGGATCCCGTTTTGATGATTGAGCAAATCGTACGGCAGTTGGAGGAGTTGATCCGCGAGGCCGCTTCGCTGCAGGACCCTTATGTTCGATCGTTGTGTTCGGTTTGCAGGTATCCCTGCTGCGCCAGGGTCGAATACCTCTTTTCGGAAAAGGACATTCTTTTTCTGAAACTCTCCGGACGCTCATCGCCCCGCCGCCGGGGAAGGAAAAGGAGGAAGGGATGCGTTCACCTCCTCCCTTCCGGTTGCCGTCTGGTGCCTGAGGATCGGCCGCTGGCATGCCATCGATATCTCTGCCCCCAACTCAAGGCGAAGATGCACGAGAGAGACCCGGGGTTGGTCCAGAGCCTGGAAGGGATCTTCCGGAAGATGGATGCCCTTCAGTCGCGGCTGTGGAACGCGTACCTGGTCAAAATCAGGTCCGGTGAACCCTTTCCTTTCGGAAAGGCGGTGAAAGGCGCAAACCGGAATCCGCCACGGTCCCGGCCGGCGGAAGCCCCGTACAAACCGAACGAATCCCTACATTCGGAGATCCCATGAGAGAAGAAAACGACATTCTAGAAGAAGGCCGGAACTGCTGGAAAATTAGGGATGCAGAGAGGGCGGCTTTCCTGGTGGATGCTGCGAGCTATTTCGCGGCGATCGTATCGGCGATAGAGCAGGCCCAAAAGAGCATTTACATCGCAGCCTGGGATATCGACAGCAGAGTCCGACTCATCCGATCGGAAGGCGGAACTTCAACCAAGCTGGGCGATCTCCTGAACAGCAAGGTAAAGGGTACGCCCGGTCTCCGGGCCTACATCCTGGGCTGGGATTTCTCCATGGTCTTCGCCATGGAACGAGAGTGGCTCCCCGTATTCCGTCTAGGCTGGAAGGCTCCGCGGCGAATGCACTTTTCCCTGGACCAGGAACACCCCACAGGAGGATCCCAGCACCAAAAACTGGTCATCATTGACGATCGGCTGGCCTTTTCCGGTGGGATCGATTTGACCAAAAACCGTTGGGACACCCCCGAGCACCTTGCCCAAGACCCTCGTCGGTGCGACCCGGATGGAAAGTTATACGAACCCTTTCATGACGTTCAGATGGTCGTGGAGGGCGGGATCGGGGCCACGCTGGGGGATCTGTTCCGAGACCGCTGGCTTTGGGCTACAGGGGAGAAAACCGAGCCGGAAAAAAGCGAAGATCCCCACGTTCCGTGGCCGCGTGATCTCGAACCCGACCTCAGAAACGTTCGAGTGGCCGTCGCCAGAACCATGCCCGCATACAAGGGCCGGGCCGAAGTTCGCGAAGTGGAGACCCTGTATCACGACGCCATCCGGGCTGCGAAAAAGTACATCTATTTGGAGAACCAGTACCTTACTTCGGAAGCAATTGTTCAATCCCTTGCCGAAAGGCTCAAAGAGGAGAATCCGCCGGAGTTGGTGCTTGTTCTTCCCAAGAAGTCCAGCGGTTGGCTGGAGCAGAGTACCATGGATGCCCTTCGTTTCCGGCTGCTCAAACAGCTTTTTGACGTTGATCGTCACCACCGGTTACGGGTGTTTTACCCGGCTCTGCAAGACGGGGGCGACGTCTATGTCCACGCCAAGGTCCTGATAGTGGACGACCGTTTCGTCCGGGTCGGGTCCGCCAACCTCAGCAACCGATCCATGGGCCTTGATTCGGAGTGTGACCTCGCCATAGAAAGTACCGGGACGCACCAAATCGAAGGGGGTGTGATTTCCTTTCGAAACCGGCTTTTGGCGGAGCACCTGGGAGCTTCAACCGAAGCGGTGGATGATCTCGTCAAGGAGAAGGATTCTATCATTCAGGCGATCGCGTCCTTTGAAGGGGAAAGCCGCGCACTCAAGTCCCTGGACCTGAATCAGGACCTCCCCGTGAATGGAGCCCGGATTTTTCCGGACACGTCCTTCCTGGACCCGGAAAGACCCGCCAAGCTGGACCAGATGATCGACCAATTCGTCCATGAAGAGGACGCCCCTTCCAGGAAATACCATGTGATTCGGCTCATTTCCTTCCTTGCGATCCTGCTCGGCCTGGCCGCCGCCTGGCGCTGGACGCCGCTTTCCGATTGGATCAATATGGACACCCTGGCCTCCTGGGCACGCGTCCTGGAGGCGGGCCCCTTTTCCCTGCCGGGTGTCATTGGGGCGTACATTGCCGGGAGCCTGGTCATGTTCCCGGTCACCCTGCTGATAGGTACCACGGCCATCGTTTTTTCCCCGCTGGAGGCGCCTTTTTACGCTCTTGCCGGATGCCTTTCAAGTGCACTGCTCAGCTACGTCATCGGCTCCGGCCTCGGGAAAAAGAGTATTCAAAAGATCGCGGGGAAACGATTGAACCGTTTGAGCAAACGTCTCGCAAAGCAGGGGTTCCTCACAGTCGTGATCGTTCGCAACCTGCCCCTTGCCCCCTTCACCGTGGTCAACATGGTGGCTGGAGCATCCCGTATCCGTTTCAGGGACTACCTTCTCGGAACGGTGGTCGGCATGATGCCGGGCATTCTGGCCATCACCGTCTTCGCGGATCGTCTCGCCCTTGCCGTCCAAGATCCTGATCCGCTGAATGTCGCCGTCGCCGGGGGCGCGGCCGTTGTCCTTGGTTTCGGCATGTGGTGGATCGGGAAACGGCTTTCCCGGAAAGACAGGGGTTAATTCCGGGGTGTATTCCGCCGGACTCAGAAAGAACCCGTACCGGACTTCAAACACCGGCACCCGTGTTTCAGTCGCTACCTACAACGTACACGGCTGGATCGGCACGGACAATAGAGAAGACCCCGAACGGGTTCTCGGAGTGGTCCGCGCACTCGAGGCCGATGTCATTGCGCTTCAAGAAGTCCCTCTTCCTTCAAAAGGAATGGGGAGGCTCACACTGGAAGCCCTGAGCGAGGCGACCGGGATGGTCGCCATTCCCGGCCCGACGCTCTTCAGGAACGATGCCCACTACGGGAATGTTCTTCTTTTGAAAGAGCCGGTCGAGAATTCTTGCACCGTGGACATCAGCGTCCTCAACCGGGAGCCCAGAGGCGCAATCATTGCGGATCTCCCACTGCCGGGAAACTCCCTCAGGATCATCGCCACCCACCTGGGTCTTCACGCTTGGGAGCGCCGAATCCAGGCGGCGCGCCTGATCGAAGAGGCCGGCCCGAGAGAGGACAAACCTTTTATTCTGATGGGAGATATGAACGAATGGAACCTCTTTAGTCCAACCCTCCGGCTCCTTCGGTCCCGGTTCGGCCGCACCCCGGCCCCACCGAGCTACCCGTCCCGTTTTCCCGTACTGGCCCTGGATCGCATCTTTGTCCTCCCCTGGGAGGCCCGTGTAGAAGTCGTGGTGTACCGTGCCCCTCCCGCGCGAACCGCATCCGATCACAAACCCGTGCAGGCCTTCATAGAGTTTCCCTAGGCGGCTGTTGGAAAACACCCATCTTCCCGCCGGAGCGGCATCTCGCGAGCGGCTTTACACTTGACCTTCGTCAGTGCGGCGTACCGCAAGTACTCCTCATTCCTCAGGTCTGCGAAAGCCTTGCATCTCGATGCTTCCCAACAACCTCCAAATAAGGCAGTAGTCCGACGGCCTCCTAGGACGCAAAAACACGACCGCCTGCTAAAACCGTTTTCATCCAGATTTTTCCCATTGCCGGGCTTCCAATTCGTAAAAGTCCGAGCCGGAGCTGCCAGAGGCTAGGCTTCTCTGGATCCGCGTCCGGTTTCACACCGACTCTGCCCCTACCGGGGGTTTTAGGATCTTCTCTGTAGGAGCGGCGTCAGCCGCGAATAAATGGTCCTCTACCGCCAGGATGAGAGATTTTGTTGTAGGAGCGGGCTTGCCCTGAACCCTCCGTTGTGTCACCCTTTAGGGGGCCTGAAACAGGGTCGTTTACGAACGCAAACCAGACCAGAAACGCGTCCCACTGAGGGTTTTTGAGATCAAGGAGAGCAGAATCCTTCTCGATTTCGCTCCGCCTGTGATATATAGATCCATATACATAAATGCCGGCCAAATATACCCTGCCCTCCGGAGGAATTAGCCCGATGATCATTGGTGTACCCAGGGAAATCAAAGACAATGAATATCGGGTCGCCATCACGCCGGGAGGCGTCCGACATTTGGTGGAGGCAGGACACGGGGTCCTGGTCGAGAAAAGCGCGGGTGAAGGAAGCGGATTCACCGATGAGGAGCTCCGGCTGGCTGGAGCACAAATGGTGAGCGGGCCGAAGGAGGTGTGGGAGGCCGAATTGGTGGTCAAGGTCAAGGAGCCCCAGCCTTCCGAATATACATTGATGCGTCCGGGGCAGGTCCTGTTCACATTCCTCCACTTGGCTGCAGAAAGAGAACTCACCCGGGCAATGATGGAGATAGGTGTAACTGGCATCGCCTACGAGACCGTGGAGAGAAGCGACGGGAGCCTGCCCCTGCTCACGCCCATGAGCGAAGTGGCCGGGCGAATGGCGGTCCAGATTGGGGCGCGATACCTGGAGAAGAACCACGGCGGCCGCGGGAAGCTGCTCGGAGGGGTTCCGGGAGTTCGCCCCGCCGACGTGACGATTCTGGGAGCCGGAGTTGTAGGGACCAATGCCCTTCAAATCGCGCTCGGAATGGGAGCGCACGCCATGGTGCTGGACGTCGCCACGGACCGCCTCCGGTACCTGGAACAGGTCATGCGAGGAAGGATCTCTACGCTGAGCGCCAACCCCCTAAACATCGCAGAGGCCGTCAGGAGAGCGGATCTCCTCATCGGAGCGGTTCTGGTAAAGGGAGGAAAGGCCCCGAGACTGGTTACCCGGGAGATGGTCTGTGCCATGGATCCCGGGAGCGTCATCGTGGATGTGTCCGTGGACCAAGGGGGCTGCGTGGAAACCACGCGTCCTGCTACCCATTCCCATCCCGTCCATGTGGAGGAGGGAGTTCTCCACTACGGGGTGACGAATATGCCCGGAGCCGTACCGCGAACGAGCACCTATGCCCTGTCCAACGCCACCCTCCCCTACCTCTCCGAGTTGGCTCATCACGGGATTCGGGGCGCGGCGATGAAGAACCCGGATCTTCGAAAAGGGATGAACGTCTATGCGGGAAAAATCACTTACCGGGCGGTGTCTGAGGCCTTTGGAATGGATTGGTGCCCCTTGGAATCGTTGATCGGGTAGAAGCCTTCTGGAGAGGGCGAATCAGGACCTTCTTATCACCGCCGATTCATAGCCGATTCACGCCCGGATAGATGGGCCTTTGTTGCCCGCATTTTTGCTTCGATCAATTGCTTGTGCGTCAGTCGAAGGAGCTTGGCGAGCTTGTGCACCAGGTAGTCTTCGTGCTTGTCCAGATTCCCATCCGCGTAGGCCACTTTCCAGATCGTTTCCACCACCTGGATCTTTTCCTCCAAGCTGTAGTTCTGATTGATCAGGTTGGTGAACCGCCACAGGTCGATGCTCCCCTCGAGCTCGTGACGGGCCGCATCGATCAGCTCTTTCGCATGCGTCTTGGACAGCCCGAAGTCCCTTTCAAGCAGGAATATGAGCTTCTCCTCCTCGCTGTCGGAGAACTCCCCATCGATCTTCGTCATTTCAACCAAAAGCGCACAGCTCGCCACCCGGATATCGTGCGTGGTCGCCCCCTCTCCGCGTTGAGAACCCGCGCCGGACTTGGTGACTTTCCCGAAGAATCTTCTTGCCATATCAATCATGCCATGATTCCTTCCCTGCAGATTGTGCCGTAGTTCGTCATCCCGGCCAAGTCCCGTGAAACGGACGCGAGCCGGGATCCATGAGTTCACAATATGATCCCGTTTTCACGGATTCCGGATCTCACTATGCTTGGCGTCGTTCGTCCGGAATGACGGTTTTTTTTCGAATTGCGACACAGTCTCCTCGGCAGGCTGTCGGGCTACTGCTTTTCCAAAAACTCCCGTATGCTTCGCAGAATCGGGCCGTCGTCTCTCCATAATATGCAACTGTTTCTAAGCTGATCGAGTCCGGGGATGTCGTCAAGCGATTCGGGCGGTGGGCGGCGGCTGCGCGAGCGCTCTGCCCAATACCCGTGCACGGCCGCCGGGCCCATGCTCAAAATCAATGTCGTCATGTGCGCGCATCCGCGCACCCCGCCCAGACGCTTTCGCACCTCGATGCCGAAGCCGGTAGAAATTGACACCCCCTTCAGCCGTTCAAGACTTTCAAGGGCCACTGGACACTGTTCGTTTGGAATCCCCGGCATCTCCCCCTCTACTTCGAGGATCGACAGGGGCCAATCCCCCACCAGAAACCTCACGCACATCCAGTGAACCACGCCCGGATCCCTGGGCCTTCCGTCCCAGTGAAAACCTGGAACCAGGCGCTCGTCTTTGAGCCAACCCTCCACGATCAGCCGCCCTCCTTCAACCGGGAACGTTTGGATCTCCATCCCTCGCCGATGGACCGGAGCGCTCTGAATCATGCCCTTGAGACTGCACGTCCTCTCCGTCCTCAATGCCCGACTCCTGCAATCGTTAGGAGGGCTTTTCGCCCCTCCGCTCAATCACCTTCAGGAGAGTTTTGGGTGGGACACGCTCCTCAAGGCGAGCCCCGTTCAGAAGCGCCGTCTTCTCCAATTCATCAGCAGGAACCCCCAGCTCCGTGAGGGCTTCCTTCAGGGCGACCTCCCTGCGGGTTTCCCGGATGCGAATTCGATCGGGCTGAACATGAATTCGCTTCGGGTCCGTGAGTTCTCTGAATCCGCCCTCGACCCTGTGGAAGGCATCCGCGTATGTCCTGAAGTTTTCGGCTGCCGTGAACCCATGGAATTCAAACACCTTTCCTCCCTTCTCGACAAAATGGGAAAGGATTTGGATCACCCCTTTTTGGGTGTTCCCCCTGGAGATGAGGTAATGCGCCGGCAGCCCGTTCACTCGGGTTCGCCCGTCCCTGAGCACGGTGACGCCGCCCTTGGCGGCA
>CAYVUX010000057.1:0-12321 GCA_964455075.1 uncultured Desulfobacteraceae bacterium
AAGCGAACAAGTTCGGCCTGATCCTGGTTGAAGGATTTTTTGACGTGGCAAAGCTGTTCGGCAACCGTGTTTCTACCGGATTTCATGTCGGCCTCCTTTTGCTCTGCCCAGGGTTTTTTTGAACTCCACGGCCTTGTAGTAAACAAGACCCCGCCGTTCGATCTCAGAGAGCCGCTCCCTGTAGGCGGGGACTTCACAGGCATCGGCATAAAGGGCCATGTACGTGTTCACCGTGGCCACGGAAACCCCCGTAACCAGCGAGGTTTTCAGGGTGTCACGGAACCTTTTCTGGCAGTAGACCACACGGCAGAAGGTGTCGATGTAGCGCTCCACGGCGGTTAAAGAATGCTTGATGCTCCGGGCGATCTCCAGGGGCTCCTTTTCCTGGAGAAACAGCGTGACGGCTCTTACCCGGTGGGTGACCCCCGGGCCGATGTCCTTTATCTGACCCCTGGTGGGCACCATGATTTCCTCGTTGCGAAGCGCCTGGATATCCCTTCGGATGGTCCGTACGTCGCTGTCCAGGATTTCGGCAAGGTCCTCCTGGGTCAAAAGGGCCTGCTGGTCTTTGGCCTCCGCGGCCATTCGGAGGATTTGCTGTCGACGCTTGGCGGCCGGGCCGTAGGCCCGTCGCACCGCGGCATCTTCCCGGGGGGCGATATGGGTCAGAACGATGCGCCGGAGCCGGCACAGGTCGAGCGGTTTGCCGGGAGGTTCGTTCAGGTCGATCGCTGTCCAGAGCATTTGTCCGGGCTGCAGGATCCGACCTTCTTCATGCTCGCCGATGGCAAACACCTCCTTGGCTTTCTCTACAATCACGTCCGACTCGAAGGGGGAACAGTTGGTGCCGTTGGTAATCAGGTTGGCAAAAAGACGCTCCAAAGTCTTGATGTCCAGCCTGGCTTCATGTAACTCTTTTTGATGGGCATATGTCTGGATCATAGGCTCGAAATCCTTTCTAAAGATTGGCTATATCCTCTCTTCTACGGAAAAGAGGACCAGGATTTCAACCTACCGGACATATGCCCTAATCGGAAACAGAAAAAATAAGGATGAAAAAGGAAAGAGTATGGATCTCCAGCCCCAAGATTAGTACACTGCCTCAACCTGTCGCCGGGGTATTTTGACCCGGCCACAAGTGGGGTATTTTCAAGTGGCCATCGGGGCCTGCGGGCGTCTTCATGCTTTTCTCTGGCTTTTCGCAATGTCACCTCAGGGTAGACACCCAGGGCGAGGGTTTTTCGTTTCCCGTTAAAACGGGAGTCAAACCGGAAGTATTTGCCTGCTTTGTTGACCAGGACATAGAGTCCTTCTCCGCCTGTCATTTTGTAGGGCTTCTCACCTGGTTCTGCATTCCGGATGGCTTTATCTGTCAACGGCATGACGGTATCTCCCATGTTAAAGGCCAAAAGTACCGTCAAAAATACCGTCAAATTTTGCGGATGTCAATGGTTTCTGTCGGAAGGCTCAGGACTAAAAAACCCCAAAATTCCTTTCAGAACTTGGGGTTATGGACTTTGTCGGATGTTGTTGGAGTGTCTGCTGGTGGAGGCGGGGGGAGTCGAACCCCCGTCCGGAAGCATTCCACTCAGGCTTCTACATACATAGTCCGCTGTTCGCGTTTCGCCTCCTGGTTCACAACGGACACGACAGCCGGGAGACTACCCTGTATAGTAATTCGCCTTGCCGATTCACAGGGTAATCGGCTCGGCTAGCCTGCTAGTCGACGCTCTGTCCGGTCCCGCAGGCAAGGCCCGGCAGAACGCTAGCCTTAAGCGGCTAGAGCATACGAATAATCGTCTGCGTTTGTCTTTAGTCCACCTGTTTTTACGAGCAAAGTGGGTCCTCGGTATGCAACCTAAGCTTCACTACCCCCGTCGAAACCAGATTCGCCCCCTTTCTATAAGAGATGATCACCTATCTTATAAAATAACCATGCCCTGTGTCCTGTCAATGCTTTTCCCGCTTTCTGGCCTGATCTATTTCTCTTTTGAGCTCCTTTTCTTTTAGGGCTCTTCTCTTGTCATGCTTCTTTTTTCCTTTAGCCAGAGCGATTTCCACTTTCACAAACCCGTTCTCGGTAAAATACACCTTGGTGGGGATCAGCGAGTAGCCCCTTTCCTCGGTCTTCCCGATCAAGCGCTTGATTTCGCGCTTGTTGAGCAGGAGCTTTCTTGGTCTTGTAGGGTCCAGCTGCACGTGGGAACTGGCGGCGTTGTAGGGAGTAATGTGCATGTTGTAGAGGAAAACCTCCCCTTCCTTCACCCGTGCGTAGCTGTCCACCAGGTTTGCCCTTCCCTCCCGCAAAGATTTCACCTCAGGGCCGAGAAGGACCATGCCGGCCTCCAGCAGCTCATCAAGGAAATACTCATGAGCGGCCTTTCTGTTCTTGCATACAATCCTGATGCTCATAACCGGTCGATGTCCACTTCCGTTTGGTCGTTTATTCCCGGTATGAACCGCTTGATATCTGTCCCGCCTCCAAAAGATCTTCCGGGGCATGGCGATCGAGAAGAAAACCGTCTGCTTCGAGCTCGGGCAAGAGGGGCGCCATCCTTTGAAGGATATGTATCCGGACTTCTTCAGCGGTCTGGAGGGCCATCACATTTTCAAGATCCGAGCAGACCTTTTTATAGGAAAGGGAACGGATGATTTTCTTGATCAGGGGCATGGTTCTGGCGTTCATGCTCAATTCATTTACCCCCAGTCCCAAAAGGAGGGCCGTGCACAACGGGTCCCCGGCCATTTCCCCGCACAGGGAAACGCCGATTTTTGCGTTTCGAGCCGCCCGTACCACCTGTTGAATCATTCTGAGAATGGCCGGGTGAAACGGTTGGTACATATACGCCACGTGCTCGTTGACCCTATCGATGGCGAGGGCGTACTGAATGAGATCGTTGGTGCCGATACTGAAAAAATCCACATGGGGCGCCAGGAACTCTGACATGGTCACGGCCGTGGGGATTTCGACCATGATGCCTACAGCCATGCCGGGGTCGTAGGCGATTCCTTCCCTGTCCAGGTCCGCCTTTACTTCGTCCAAAACCGTTCTCGCATCCAGAATCTCCTGAAGCCCCGATATCATGGGAAACATGAGCTGGACCTTGCCGTAAATGCTCGCCCTTAAAATGGCCCTCAACTGTGTCCTGAAAATTTCCGGCTCCCTGAGGCAGAAACGGATGGCCCGCAATCCCAGGGCCGGATTCATTTCCCCGACGATATCCAGCTGCGAAGCGAACTTGTCCCCCCCCAAATCCAGGGTCCTGATCGTTACCGGGTAGGGAGCCATAATCTCCGCCACCTCACGGTAGTCCTCAAACAGCGCCTCCTCGGGGGGAAGCCCGGTGCTGCGCAGGTAAAGAAATTCCGTTCGATAAAGCCCGATTCCCTCTCCTCCATAGTCCCTGACGGCCCTCACCTCCTCGAGGAATTCGATGTTCGCCTTTATGCGAACCTTGAATCCATCCTTGGTCTCAGCCGGCAAATGACTCGTCCTGGCAATACTCGACTTGAACTTTTCGTACTGAAGCTGCTTTTCCTGATAAAGGATGATGCTTTGATCATCAGGTTGAACGATGACGGCGCCCGTGTTTCCGTCTACGATCAGCAGGTCCCCCTCCTTGATCCTCGAGGTGGCCTTCTCCAGCCCCACCACCGCGGGGATCTCGAGCGCCTGGGCCATGATGGCCGTGTGTGAGGTCCTTCCGCCGACGTCCGTGATGAACCCCATCACTTTTGCGATATTGAGCTCCGTGGTATCCGTCGGAGACAGATCATGGGCCACAATGATCACACGCTCGTTGATCTCGGACAGGCTGTGCTGCTCTTCTCCGGAAAGGTTCCGAACGAGTCTTTCGATGACATTCTCCACATCGGTGATTCGGCTGCTGATGTATTCGTCCTCGATCTGTTTGAAAAGCGTTCTCAGGTCTTCCAGGGACCTTTTCAAGGCCCACTCAGCGTTGATTTTCTCGTCCCGGATGGTTTGGATCGTCCGGTCGGTAAGATGCCGGTCTTTGAGAATACTCACATGGCTGTCGAGGATAAACCCATGCTCTTTGGCCTGCTCCGGCATGCGATTTTTCAAGAGAACGAATTGTTCCTCGGTCACGCGAAGAGCGTTCTTGAACCGTTCCACTTCCCGATCCAGTTGCTCACCATTGATCAGATATTGATACAGGATCTTGGGTTGCGACCTGTCTACAAGGTACGCCTTGCCGATGATGATGCCGGGGGAGACGGGAATTCCCTTCAGCAATAGCGGCTCGCCGGAACGGTGCTCGTTCATTCCTTCTCTCCGAATTTCTGGTCGAAAAGGCGGTTCAGTGCTTCCAGGAAATCCTCTGCGTCTTCCCCAACAATCCGGACCGAGATCTCCGTCCCCTTGGGACAAGAGAGGGTGAGTATGGACAGAATGCTCTTGCCGTCCACTTCATGGTTGTTTTTCCCCAAGAAAAGCTCGGACTGAAAATGATCGCTCAATTCGACAATCTTTGCAGCGGCCCGGGCGTGCAGGCCGAGACCGTTTTGTATCTTGAGTGTGCTATTGAGCTCCATTCATGCCAATCCTTTCGAGATCTCTCTTTCTGGCCAAACATGCCTTGTAGGCTTGACGGAAGGCAAGGCCTTCTTCCGTTGAAAGGAGGGAGGCGATATCCTTGATGCTCATCTCGCCTCTCTCCAGGAGAGCCGTGAGCCTCTCCCGGACTTTCGGGCCGAGGTCTTCGGAAGCCTCCGTTTTCCCGCACCCTTCGACCACCACCGTGAATTCTCCGCGGAGGTTGTCCGTGTCCAGGCCGGCCAGGGTTGCCGTGATCGTACCGCGTCGCACCTCCTCAAAGGCTTTTGTAAGCTCCCGCAGAACAACCGCCTTTCGATCGCCCAGAACTTCCCTCAGGTCCCGGAGCATCGATTCTATTCGGTGAGGCGCTTCAAAAAACACCAGAGTCCGGGACTCCGATGCCATCGACTTGAGACGGTTTTTCCTTCTGCCGGAGCGGTTCGGCAGGAATCCGCAGAATACAAACTCCTCGCTGGGCATTCCGGAAACGGAAAGACCCGCTATGACCGCTGAAGGTCCCGGAATGGGGCTTACCTTAATGCCTTCATCCAGAGCCAGTGACACCAGGCAAACTCCCGGATCGGAAACTCCCGGGGTGCCGGCATCGGTTACGAGAGCGACGGTCTCTCCACCTTTCACCCGGCGGATCAGTGCGGGACCCACCGCCTTGCTATTGCTTCGCCGATACCCGATGACCCGGGTTTTGATTCCGTGGTGTTGGCACAAGGCCCGTGTGCGGGAGACCTTCTCCGCAGCGATCAGGTCCGCGTTTTCCAGCACTTTCAAGGCCCGGAGGGTGATGTCCTCCAGGTTGCCGATCGGGGTTGCAACCACATAGACGACGCCCTGCCCCCCTGAGGGGTATTGAATCCGGGATGGCGGCCGCTCATCGGCGCTGTCTTTGTGTACTTTCATCCTCCCGAAAAATCAGAATGCCAGATCAAAGGCATTCTTGATAATCTCCACTTCGGGACGGTGTCTCTGGATTGTCACGGCAACCACGTCAAATCTTGCTTTGGCGTTGATACAGTCATGGGATTTCATGTAACAGAGCGCCACTTTCGAAAGTTGATGCTTCTTTCTTGGAGTTACCGCCTCCTTTGCAATGACGGAGGCGGTGTTCTTTCGCGTCTTTATCTCAATGAACACCAGGGTGTCGCCGTCGCGGGCGATGATATCCACCTCACCCAGGTCACAACGATAGTTCCGGATAATGTCTCTATACCCCAGGCAGCGGATCTCTTGGAGAGCAATTTCCTCCCCCCATTGACCCAGTTCAAGCCTCTCGCGAGTCAATATTTGAAACTCCTCTGAAGGTTTTCCGG
Organism: uncultured Desulfobacteraceae bacterium; assembly: GCA_964455075.1. Classification (GTDB taxonomy): domain Bacteria; phylum Desulfobacterota; class DSM-4660; order Desulfatiglandales; family Desulfatiglandaceae; genus CAYVUX01. The sequence goes on from CAYVUX010000057.1 coordinate 5,887, forward strand.
TGAACGGGGCTGATTCCGAATTTCTGCAACGCTTCGAGATGCTGACGGGTACCGTATCCCTTGTGCCGTTCGAATCCGTATGCGGGATACAATTCCTGATAGGACCGCATGATCCGGTCCCTGTATACTTTCGCAAGTATGGAGGCCGCTGCAATGCTCTGGCACAGTTGATCACCTCGTTTGAGACATTTCTGTACAATGGGCAGCGATATCCCCTGCATGCCGTCTATAAGAAGAAACTCCGGCTCCGGGTCCAACGCCATGACAGCGCGTTTCATTGCCTCCAGGGTTGCCCGCAAAATGTTGTATTGATCGATATATCCGGAGGATATAACCCCGATTCCGGCCGCCAATGCCCGGCGATGAATGAGCGAAAAGGCCGTTTCACGGGACTTCTCCGTCATTTTTTTTGAATCCCGTACCCCGTCCAGGATCTGTCCTTGGGGAAGAATCACGGCGGCGGCCACTACCGGTCCGGCCAAGGGACCTCGCCCGGCTTCGTCGATTCCTGCAATCAGACCGTATCCGGCCTCCCGGGCCCGGCCTTCATGATACAGGGGATCGCATCCCGATGCAGGACCGAGTTCGGAGAAGAGGTTCAGGTTTTCGGTTGGCTTAAACAAGGAGTCCGAAACAAAGTCAAAATGATTTCAAATGGGTTCTACGTCCTCTTTTCCTTGATCCGGGCGGCCTTTCCTCGCAGATTTCGCAAATAGTAGAGGCGGCCTCTCCGCACCTTCCCTCTGCTTACCAGCTCGATTTTGTCGATGACCGGCGAGTGGGTAGGGAAAATCCGCTCCACCCCGATTCCGTAAGAGACTTTCCGTACGGTGAACGTGGAACCGGTGCCGCCCTTTCTTTTGCGGATCACGACGCCCTGGAATACCTGGATCCGTTCTTTTTCGCCCTCCTTGATCCGAACATGCACTTTTACGGTGTCGCCGGCCTTGAATTGAGGGACGTCAGTCCGCATCTGTTCTTTTTCGATGGTTTTAATCATGTCCATATCGGTTGTCCTCCTCCGTCCTGTAAGCATCGCGAGAGATGAAAATCAAAGCGCCCCGGAATCCTCTGCGGCGGGGGGTGGGGGCTGTGCAGGGAGCGTCCTCCCTACTCATAGTCTCCGGCCAGTCGGTCGAGGATGATCCCCGCGGCCGTCCTCACGGAGAGGTGATTGTACCCGGTTCTTCCATAAACAGGCTCCAACACGTGATCAGCCATGTCCAAAAACTCCCTGTCCAGACCCCATGCTGTTCCAAACACCACGATTACAGCACGTTTCTCGAGGAGCCGCCTGGCGGAATGGTATGAGACGGATCTTCGGCTGTCGTGCGGTGACGCATCCGTGGCAATAAGGAGCGGGGCCTCCCCTTCGGTTTCCACGACGGCATCCCATGCTTTCTCATAGGAAGGTACAACGCAGATCAACTCAAAGGCTTCTCTCCTGTAGCGGTTGTATTTCGCCCCGAACCCCGTCAACCAATGCTCGCGAACGCGTTCCGCCAAGTCCCTTTGGCCGTCGAGCGGGGTGATGACAAACACCCGCTTGATGCCGTACGTCCTGGCGAGTCGACCAAGGTCATGAAGGTCCACGGTCGTAATTGCAGAAGCAGTCCGCTCGGCGTGCTTGTTGTACACCGGATAGTGAACCAGCCCGATGTAGAGGCGCATGGTCGAAACCTTTGAAAAACGAGAGCTTTGCATAACCCCATTTCTGACGAAAACTGTTACTGGATCGCAGAACTTGTTAATCGCGCTGTTCCCTCATTCCCCCGTTTAACCGGGGGATCCAGTGCATCGGCATCCTCAGGAGGACTGGATGCCCCCGTATCAAGTACGGGGCAGGCTTATCGGGTCCGGCATGACGACTGTTACACTTTACGGAGCTACCAGCCGAAACTTGTTCAGGTCTTGCAAAGCTCTCAAAACGCCCCCTTTCGCCCAACCCCCGGGCTTCACCGGGACAAGTAAGTCTGCGTCATGCTCAAATTTAAATCCTCGAAATATTCAGGATATTCCTGCGGTTGATTTGCCTGAGGCGGAAATATTTTTCAAAGGTCTGCGGTCGAAACGCCTCCCCGGGGTAGAGTGCCGTTCCTGGAAAAACCTCAAGCATTTCCCGTGTTCTCCCTTTTCAACTGCGCCAGAATCTCCCTGTCCTCTTCCGTCAAGGAGGCCTTTTCCAGAAGATCCGGCCTCCTCTCAAGCGTTTTTCTGATGGCCTCCGTTCTCCTCCAGAGCCTGATACGTTCATGGTCCCCGGACAAAAGGACGGGAGGGACTTCCCGGCCCATGAATGCCCTGGGCCTTGTGTACTGGGGGTATTCGAGCAGACCGTCCTCAAATGTGTCTTCGAGAGTGGATCGCTCCCCTCCCAAAACCTCCGGAATCAATCGGGCCACCGCGTCCATCACCATCAGGGCCGGAAGCTCCCCTCCACTCAAAACATAGTCGCCGGCGGAAATCTCCCGCTCGGCGAACAGATCCACTATCCTCTCGTCCACCCCCTCATAGCGCCCGCAAATCAGAATGATCTGATCCAATTCCGCCAGTTCCCAGGCCATTGCCTGATTGAAGGGGCTCCCCTGTGGACTGAGCAGAATGGATACGCTCCGTCCTTTGGGCGGCCCAATGGCTTGGAAGGCCTTGGAGATAGGACCCGGCATCATGACCATTCCGTTTCCTCCTCCATAGGGCCTGTCATCTGTGCTTCTGTGTTTGTCTTCCGCAAACTCCCGCAGATTCAAAACGTCGACCAGAAGGATGCCTCGATTGGTCGCACGCCCCAATATTCCTTCCCGCAGGTATGGCGCGATCATTTCGGGGAATATGGTCAGCACGTCAAACTTCATTCAGATCGATCAGGCCCTCTATCTCCTGAATGCTCATGGTTTCGTTCTCGAGGTCGATATGTTTGATGATCTCCTGGGTCGCAGGTACGAGGATCTCTTTTCCGCCTTCCCGTACCACGTAAATGTCGTGTCCGCCGGCGGTCAGGATGTGCGCAACCCTGCCCAGGCATTCCCCGGAATCGCCGTATACCTTGAGGCCCAGGAGCTCGTGCCAGAAATATTCCCCTTCTTTCCTGCTGAGGTCGCTCTTCCGGACATGGACTTCCGATTCCTTGTAGAGCTCCGCCTCGTCTCTGGAATTCACCCCTTCGAGCCTCAACATACACCCGCGCTTGCGGGGCGAGACCCCAATCACCCGGTATTCTCGCGGTTCTTCGTTGCCCCGGCGGAGAAAAACAGACCCGGCTTCCAAAAAGCACGCATCAGAGCCGCTGTGAGACCGAACAACAATACCGCCTTCGAGCCCGTGAGCGCGAAGAACTTTCCCCACCGGGAGCAATCTGGCCCGAGAAGAGTTTTCCAACCTTACTCAATGATCTCCAAAACGGATCGTTTCTTGATTTTCGTGGAGGCGGCACTCAAAATGGTTCTCATGGCCCGCGCCGTTCGACCCTGTTTCCCAATCACCTTTCCGAGATCTTCCTTTGCGACCTTCAGCTCGATCACCGAGGTTTGTTCCCCCTCGATTTCCGTGACCTCAACCTCCTCCGGCTTATCTACGAGCGCTTTGGCGATGTATGAAATCAGGTCCTTCATGACGAGTCACCTCCTGTTTGCTTTCAACACCGAATCATCTCAGCTTGCCGTTGGACCGGTCTTCAACAACCCCTCCTTTTTCAGAATGGCTCTGGCCGACTCCGTGACAAGGGCCCCCTCTTCAAGCCAACGGTTCAGCTTGTCTTCGTGAATTTTTACCACCGCCGGGTCTTTCATGGGATCGTAATAGCCCAGGATCTCTATGAATTTTCCGTCTCGAGGGGCTTCGGAATCCGCCGCCACCAAGCGGTAAAACGGCTTCTTCTTGCTGCCCATCCGTGATAATCTGACTCTGACTGCCATGTGAATGTATCCCCCGTGTTTCGTGGACTGAAAATGGACCGATTGGTGCCCCGGCTCTTTTGCCGAGTTCGGGCCGCCTCGCCCTTCCTTGGTTCAATGCACACGCGTGCCTATCCAAAAAGGGATCCCAGGTTGAGCTCTCCCCCCTTCTTCGAGAAGCGCTCCATCATCTTCTTGCTCTGAGCAAAATTTTTCAGCAGCCGGTTGACATCCTGAACGGTCGTTCCGCTTCCCTTTGCAATCCTTCGTCTTCTGCTGCCGTTTATGATCTTGTAGTTTCTTCTCTCCTCGACGGTCATAGAATTGATGATGGCTTCCACAGACACCAGCTCTCTCTCGTCGGGCTTCACCTGTTTCAATTTTTTGAGTTGGCCCATGCCGGGAAGCATGCTCAGGATTTGCTCCATGGAGCCGATTTTCTTCATTTGCTTGAGCTGGGCCTGGAAATCCTCCAAATCGAATTCTCTCTTCTTGAGTTTTTTCTGGAGCTTGGCGGCCTCCTGCTGGTCAAACTCGCTTTGGGCCTTTTCTATCAGGGACAGCATATCCCCCATGCCCAGAATCTGGGAGGCCATTCTTTCCGGATGAAAAGGTTCCAGCGCATCCAGTTTTTCGCCGACACCGATGAACTTGACAGGCTTCTGAGTGACCGCCCGGAAGGACAGGGCGGCACCTCCCCTGGCATCGCCTTCCATCTTGGAGAGGATGGCTCCGGTAATATCCAGATGTTCGTCAAAACTTTTGGCGACGTTGACGGCATCCTGCCCGGTCATGGCATCAGCCACAAGGAGAACCTCAACAGGCTGTGTCTTTTCCTTGATACGGACGAGTTCCTTCATCAGGGCCTCGTCCACGTGTAGCCGGCCCGCCGTGTCAATGATCAAGATATCCGAACCCTTGTCCCCGGCCCTTGCCAGGGCGTCCAAGCAGATGGCCTCCGGCTTCCGATTGGGATCGGTTGGATAAACGGGGACGTCAATTTGAGCTCCAAGCCTAGTGAGCTGGTCTATGGCTGCGGGTCGTTGCACGTCGGCGGGAACGAGAAGGGGGTTCCTTCCCTGCTTCCGGAGGAATCTTGCGAGCTTTGCAGCCGTGGTGGTCTTGCCTGAGCCTTGAAGCCCGACAAGCATAATCAAATGAGGGGGCCGGCCCACGAGGCGAAGTCCCTGCTGCGCGTCCCCCATCAAACGCGTCAATTCCTCGCTGACCACCTTGATGAGCTGCTGCCCCGGGGTCAAACTGGTGAGGACTTCCTGCCCTACCGCACGCTGCCGGATGTCTTCAAGTACCTGCTTGACGACCTTGTAGTTGACATCCGCCTCGAGAAGAGCCAGACGGACTTCTCTCAAAGCATTGCGGATGTTTTCCTCGGTCAGGCGTCCCCGTCCTGTAACCTTCTTGAATACCGCATCGAATTTTTCGGTAAGGCTCTCAAACATGGCGCCACGCAAAAGTTGGTAAACGATTAATATAAATCTTTATTCATTTTGCTGTCAACCCAAAAATCCCGCTTCCTTATGCATTTGAAGATCGCCCGGTTTTGAGACAAAACCGGGGTGGAAAAAGGTCCGGTTCGGCCGATAGCTCACGACCGAGGCGTGTTTGACCTCATATCCCCGTTTGCCCTTGAGCTTATCATATCCTGCCTTTATCTGCATCAAAATATCAACGCTGGTGATGCCGTTTAGGGATTGCCATACCAACCGATTTCCATCTATCATCGGGGCCGTTCATGCCGCAAGCCGCGTATATCGGGGGGCCAGGTAATCAAATCATGAATCCGAATGCACCAGGGGGCCGGGGAATCATCCGGCCCGCCAAAGGGAAGGGCGATCCGGACGTATCACAGGATACCTTGATGGTGATGATCCCCTCGGATTTGACGTATCTTGTGCAAACGGCCGGAGGCGCGGAAGTCTCCTTCAGTGAAAAGGATTTGTATGGTTTGTACAGAACGCCCGGGGAGGGAGAGGATTTCCTGTCCATTGCCGGCCCTTTCCTCGGGGCCCCCCACGCGGTGATGGGCATGGAAAAGCTCATCGTGCTCGGAGCCAGAAGGCTCTGGGTGATGGGTTGGTGCGGATCCCTTCAGCCGGATCTCCGCATTGGCGGGGTCGTGATTCCCGACAGCGCCCTATCCGAGGAGGGGACTTCTGCGCACTATCCCGTTGACCAAGCACCGATACGGTCTGATTTCCGGCTGAACAAAGAGCTGGAGCTCGCCCTCGATCAACAAGGCATTCCCTATCGCAAGGGGAGGATTTGGACCACGGACGCTCCGTACCGCGAGACTGCGAACAAAGTTCTTTCTTACAGGGAGGAGGGGGTTCTCGCTGTAGAGATGGAGGTGTCCGCTTTGATGAAGGTGGCCCTCTACCGATCGGTTTCCATGGCCGGCTTGCTGGTGGTCTCTGATGAACTCTTCGATTTGAATTGGCGGACAGGGTTTCGGGATTCGCGGTTCAGGGAAAGCGTGAAAATGGCCGCGGACACCCTTTTGAAGGTTGCCCTGTCCATGGATCGC
>CAYVUX010000058.1:0-1151 GCA_964455075.1 uncultured Desulfobacteraceae bacterium
TTGAGATGGGAAAATGTGAAGTTATTTTTGAGTGAGCCCTAAGGCAAACTTGAGCGACCCCACCGTCCTTGCGCAGGCATGAAGGGATTTTCCATAATCCGCACTCTTTCCTTGTGATCGGCGAGCCCGGAAAAAGCGTCCCCGGAGGGACCTGTGCCGTCCGCAGAAAACCGACAACCGGATCCATCCCGCGCCCCCGTCAATCGCTCCTAATCATCTCGGAGACAGGCATGACCAAATCGACCCGTGCACAGTCGAGGAAAGCTAGAAAGCTTCCCAAGAACCCCGCCAAAAAATCGTCCATCCTAAGAGCCGCCGAGAAGGTATTCGCAAGAAACGGTTTTCACGAAGCCACCGTAGCGGACATTGCAAAAGAGGCAGGAGTGTCGGAAGCCACCATCTACGACTATTTCCCTTCCAAAGAGGAACTCCTCTTTTCCATACCCGCGGAAAAGACATCGGAGCATCTGGAAGGGAATCGCGAGATCCTCCAATATGTCCGGGGCGCTGCAGACAAGCTGAGGGTGTTGATTTCCCGGCATATCATGCTGTATGCGCTCAACCCGGATTATGCCAACGTGGTGTTGATCCTCAAGAGCAACCGGAAATTTCTGAAAACCGACGCCTACAAAATCGTCCAGGAGGCCGCACGCATCACTCTGGAGGTCCTGGACGAGGGGATAAAGAGCGGAGAGTTTCGAAGAGACCTTCAGCCCCATCTGGTCCGTGCAATGATCTGGGGGACGATCGAACATCTTGTGGTGAGGAAGAGTGTGATGGGGAAACCCGTCGATCTTCTTTCCCTGGCAGACGAAATCACCCTGACCATTTTCCAAGGGATCCTTTCACGGGAAAAGGATCCTTCTTTGAGAGTGCACGTCACCGTGGACCATCGTACGAATCCTTAGGCCCTCCGACATGGTCTGCCGGATTTGCGAAGAAAGGGAGGCGATCCATGAACATCTCTGCGTACCTCGAAAACTCTGCTGGAAGATATCCTGAAAAGGAGGCGGTGCGGCACGAGGGTCGGACCATCACGTTTAAGCAGCTCGACACGGACAGCAGCCGCATGGCCGAAGGACTCGAAGCACTTGGGATCGTTCCGGGTGACAGGATCGTGGTGATGATGCCGAACTCCATTGAGTATGTTA
>CAYVUX010000058.1:1161-11157 GCA_964455075.1 uncultured Desulfobacteraceae bacterium
TATGTTACCCTGTACTATGCCATCGCCAAACTCGGCGCAGTGGTGGTTCCCGTGAATTTCCTTTACAAGAAGCAGGAACTCGCGCACATCTTTTCGGACGCCAAACCCGCCGCGTTCGTCGGTGCATTCCCCCATCTCGATGAAGCCCGGAAACTGTTTAAAGGCATTCCTGATGCCCCGTTGATACGGCTGGCCCTTGGGGCCTCCGGAGACAAAGATTTCCAGGATCTGGATGCTGCCTGCGGTGGTGATGAGAGGAAGGCGGCAACCTATCCCGCCGATGACGACGACACCTTTCACATCCTTTACACTTCCGGCACCACCGGGATTCCGAAAGGGGTTATGCTGACCCATTCGAACCTCTGGCGAAACGCCAAAATCCTGGCGGAGATGAGAGGGAGCCTCGACCCCGAGACCGTGGTAATCGGGGTACTCCCCCTGTATCACGTCTACGGGATCACGAGCGTGTTGAATGTCTCCATGTACCTTGGGCTGACCATTGAGCTTTTTACCCATTTTGAGCCTGAAAAAGTCATTCAGACGGTGGACCGCGAGGAGAATACCATCTTTTTCGGGGTTCCCACCATGATCAGCCGCTTGATTCAGGTAGCCGCAGAGGCTCCCCCAAAAAGGCCCTCCATGAAATTCTGTATTTCCGGCGGCGCTTCCCTGCCGGTGGAGTTTCTACGGAAATTCGAGGCATTGTTTCGTACCGAAATCCACGAGGGATACGGACTGACAGAAGCTCCTGTATGCGTCGAAAACCCCTATGGAAGACCGACAAAGCCCGGGTCCATCGGTCTGCCCATTCCCGAATTTGAAGCACGTATCGTCAACGAACAGGACCATGACGTCCCGATGGGTGAAAAAGGGGAACTTCTGATCAAGGGGCCCGCGGTCATGAAGGGGTATCTGAACCGGCCGCAAGAGACGGAGGAGACCCTCAAAGGAGGATGGCTGCACACCGGAGACATCGCCCGCATGGACGAGGAAAAATTTCTATACATCGTGGACCGAAAAAAGGAGTTGATTATACGAGGAGGCTTCAACGTGTATCCAAGAGAAGTCGAGGAAGTCCTCTACCAGATCCCCGAAGTTCTGGAAGCGGCCGTGTATGGGGTGCCCCATAAGGACTATGGAGAAGAGGTGGCGGCGGCGGTGGTGCTCAAAGAAGGATCGAAGACCGACCCCGACGCAATCCGCGCTTTTGTAAAGGAACGCGTGGCGCCGTACAAATATCCGCGCATCATTCACATCTCACAAGAACCTTTTCCCAAGAGCGGCTCCGGAAAAATTTTGAAAAAGCAGGTGAAAAAGATCTATGCCTCCGCCGAATGACACGGGACCGGAGTATTCAACCCGGAAGGTGGCGAGGGGCCGCGCTCAATCCGAGACATCTACGGACCGCCACTCCATAAGGCATGGGAAAATCAGGTTCGCCATGAAAGAAATCAAAAACATCACGATCGTGGGCTCGGGCACCATGGGGCATTCCCTCGGCCTCTTGTTCTCCAGAGCAGGTCTCCATGTGTCTCTCGTGGATAAATCCTCCCGCTCCATTGAAGAGGCCCTTCGGCTCATTAAATCCGCCGGCGAGACTCTGGTGGAAGCGGGGCAAATGACCCGGGAGGAACTTGCGAAAATCCCTTCCCGCATACACGGAACCACCCGCATCGAGAAGGCCTGCAAAGACTGCCATGTGGCCATAGAAACCGTAGACGAAGATCCCGCAGTGAAAGAGGGGATTTTTGCGCTGCTTGACAGACACTGCCCGGACGAAACGATCTTTTCCAGCAACACTTCGGCCCTGAACATTTTTTTGTTGGCACCGAAAAGGCGGCAAAAAAAACTGCTTATTACCCATTTCTTTGCCCCTCCTCATATTGTTCCCCTCGTAGAGGTGGTTCCCGGAGAATTCACCAGTCCCGGCGTAGTGGAAACCATGGATCAACTGCTCAGGAATGTGGGCAAGGAGCCGTTGATTTTGAAGGAGTACATTCCGGGATTTGTTGTGAACCGCATTCAGAGGGCCATTTCCCGGGAGGCGTTCTCGCTGGTGGACCAGGGTCATCTTTCCATTGAAGACATGGACAGGGCGGTGAAGTCCAGTCTTGGGGTGCGCTTACCGGTCGTCGGGGTTCTTCAGACCTACGATTTCACGGGCCTCGATGTGTATGAAAAGATCTGCCGGGAGACCCCCATCGGCCCGGCCGCTTCGGCGGGTCCGCCCAAAGTGGTCAGCCAAAAGGTTGCCAGGGGAGAGCTGGGCGTGAAATCCGGAAAAGGGCTTTACGATTATACGGGAAAAAACAGGAAGGAAGTGCTTCGGCAACGGGACCTTCACTATCTGCGCATTTTGTCCGCGCTCAAGACAGCCGAAGCATCCCGGACCGTGTCCTCCTCCACAGAAAACAAACGGCCTCTTAAGCCCGTATCAACCAAAGAGTGAAAAATGGGGTGCAGAGAAACATGAGAGAAGTGGTTATAGCAGGATATTTGAGGACGGCGCAGTCCAGATCCCGCCCGAAAGACCCGGCGCGGGATTGGTTTCACAAACTGCGGGGAGACGATCTCATTTCACAGCTCATTCCTCAACTTCTTGAAAGGATATCCGTTCCCCCCAAAGACGTGGAGGACTGGATCACGGGGGTGGCGGTCGGCGTTTCGGAGAATTTCACTTACGGGGGAAGGCTTCCCGTTTATCTCGCCAATTTTCCCGAAACCGTCGCAGCAAAGTTTGTAGACCAGCAATGCGGGGCCTCTATGGCCGCCGTCCACATAGGCTTCATGGAGATTATGCTGGGATATGCAGACATCGTGGTGGCATCGGGGATGGAGCACATGACACGCGTCCCCATGGGACAGGCCTTTCGCAAGGAAGGTCATGTGAAATTGAATCCCAGGCTCTTCAGCGAGGAGGGCTACGCTCACTGGGATCTAATGTCGGCGATGAACATGGGCATGACCGCGGAAAAACTCGGTGCGATTGGAAATTTCACCCGGGAAGAGCTCGACCGATGGGCAAAGAGATCCCATGACCTGGCTGCAAAGGCCATGGAAGAAGCCTTCTTCGAGGGCGAGATTCTCCCCGTGGACGCGGAACAGGCCGACGGATCAATGATGACGGTCAGGAAGGATCAGGCGGTCAGGAGTAACGTGACCATGGAAAATTTGTCCCAGTTGAGGACTCCCTTTAAAGAGGATGGGGTGGTTACTGCGGCAAACGCATCTCCGTTGAACGCCGCTGCGTCGGGCATTGTCCTCATGAGCAAAGCCAGGGCTCGAGAGAAAGGAATTCGGCCGTTGGCCACAATCCGCTCCATTGGTTTCGCCGGCGTGGATCCAACAATCATGGGTATAGGACCGGTCCCTGCGAGCAAGCGAGCGCTCAAAAGCGCAGGGCTTGAAGCCCCGGACATAGACTACTGGGAGATCAACGAGGCTTTCAGCGTTGTGGTTTTAAACTGTATCAGAGAACTGGCGATTGATCCGGATCGGGTAAATGTCAAAGGGGGAGGAATCGCTCTCGGACATCCCATGGGAGCCACGGGCTGCAGGCTGGTGGGAACGCTTGCAAGGATCCTGGTGGAAAAGGATGCCCGCTACGGCTGCGCCAACATGTGCTGCGGAGGGGGACAGGGCGTGGCGACAATCCTGGAAAGGGAGGAGTACGACTGGTAGGGCGGTGGGAACCGGGTCCCGCGCGGTACGATGCGGTTTCCGGTCCGGCCTGCAGAGTCCCATACCGCAATTCAAAGGGTTTTTTGGGGAGTGCCCCTCCTTGCGCCCGGAATCCCCTGCGGGCATCGCAGGCTCCCTTCCATGCATGGATTCCGGGCGGGGAGATGCCCCCCCTTATTGTCTGAGGCAGAGCAAAGACGCTGGGGCCAACCCTTTAGAGTTAGAGAGCATGCTTAACAGGGCATGACAAAACGGTGCCGGGCTCCGGCTCTGCCGGGAGGAGCGTTTGTATGGCAAAGACACGCAAAGTGATTGTTACAGTGGCGGTAACGGGGAGCATCGGAGACAAATCGAGGCATCCCGCGTTGCCCGTAACACCGAAAGAAATCGCCGAAAGCGCCCTGGACGCCCATGCGGTCGGTGCTTCGGTGGCGCACATCCATGTACGCGACCCGAAAACCGCGGAACCCTCCATGGATCTTGCACTCTACAAGGAGGTCGTTGACAGAATCAGAGAACGCTCCGATATGGTCATCAATCTCACCACGGGAGCGGGAGCGAGAATCGTGCCCGATGAAAACGATCCGGTTGGGCTCGGACGGGGAACCTCATGGAGGCACCCCGAGACAAGAACCCGTCATGTAACCGCATTGAAGCCTGAACTCTGTTCGCTTGACGTGGGCTCCGTCAACTTCGGCCCCAGGGTCTTCGCCAACATCTTGCCCCACGTCGAGGAAATGGCTCGCATCGCTCTGGATGCCGGGGTCAAGCCCGAGCTGGAAGTCTTTGAATTGGGTCACATTCGAATCGCCAAGCACCTCATCGAAGAAGGCCTCGTTTCCGCGCCCCCGCTTTTCCAGTTGTGTCTGGGGGTTCCCTGGGGGGTCCCCGCGGATACCAAGCACATCTTCTTGATGAAGGAGGACCTTCCCCGGGATTCACTTTGGGGCGGTTTCGGCATCGGTGCTTCCAACTTTCCCATGGTGGCCCAATCCGCGCTGCTCGGGGGAAACATACGGGTCGGGTTTGAGGACAATTTTTATCTCAGCCCGGGGAACCCGGCAAAGGACAATGCGGAGTTGGTTGCCAAGGCTGTAGGGATTTTGAATGCCCTGGACATGGAGCCCGCATCCACTCGGGAAACAAGGGAGATTCTCGATCTCAAATGAGGCGAAGGCGGCTGTGCTCTTTCGGGAGGCGATGGCACGATCCGGAGCCCATCCGCTGCCAACAAGCTGACTTCAAAGGAGATTTCCAGGAGGAATGGCATGCGAACCAAACAGCAATGGCTCGAAGCCGTATACAAAATGAAACGCAATCTCTATATAGGAGGCGACAAAATCGGTCGTGACCATGAACTTCTGGGCCCCAGCACAGAGGTGATGGGGACGACATTCGATCTGGCTCGGGACCCGCAAAACGAGGAATTGATGACCGCAATCTCCCACCTGACCGGGGAGAAAATCAGCCGATTTTGTCACATTCATCAGTCGACCGATGACCTCCACAAGAAGCAGGATATGACGCGAATGATTTGCCGTGTGGTCGGAGGCTGCATACAGCGATGTATGGGAGTCGACGCGGCAAATGCGATTTACACCGTCTCCTACGAGGCGGACAGAGAAAACAGCGGAACGACGGACTATCACGAAAACTTCAAAAAGTGGTTGAAACGCTTTCAGACAGAAGATCTTGTGGGCTGTTGCGCTCAAACGGATGTCAAGGGCGAGAGGATGAAGAGGCCCAGCGAACAGGAAGATCCCGACTCCTATGTCCATGTGGTCGAGAAAAAGCCGGACGGGATTGTCGTTCGCGGCTGCAAGCTTCACATAACCGACGCGGCAGTGGCCGACGAGATCCTCGTCGTCCCGACAAGGGCGCTGAAAGACACCGACAGGGACTACGCCGTGTCTTTCGCTGTCCCGGGGGACTGGGACGGCGTCAAACAGCTGGTGACCATTCACAACTTCAGAGAGCGAAAGCATTTTCCCAAAGGATTCAATGCGGGAAGCTGTGACAGCTACGTCATTTTTGACGACGTGTTCGTCCCATGGGAAAGGGTATTCCTCTGTGGAGAACACAAACACGGAGGCATATTGGCCCTGCTCTTCGCGCTATTTCATCGCCACAGCTACTCCGGCTGCAAACCCGCGCTGGGAGATCTGCTTCTCGGCGCCTGTGCATTGGTCGCGGACTGCAACGGCATCACGGGAGCCAAGCATGTCCAGGACAAGCTGGCGGAGATCATCAAAACCAGCGAGTTGGGCTACGCCGCAGGATTCACCGCCTCGGCCATGGGAAAACCCGAGCTACTGATTCCCGGTGTGGGCATGAGGCCTTACGGGCCGGGAAACATGATTCCCAATTCAATCTACTGCAACGTGGGACGATGCCTCACCGGCGAGGCCATCTTTCACGAAATGGAAATCCTTGCGGATATAGCCGGCGGGATGCCCGCCACCTTTCCCTATGAAGGGGAATTCCTGAACCCGGAGGTCAAGGACCTCGCCAGAAAGTACACGACGAGAACCCCCCGGATGTCGCCGGAAAACCAGGCCCAGCTGTGGCGGCACATCGGGGACATCGCCGTTTCGGCAAAGGCCGGCTGTTCCATGTTTGGAGCCCTCCATGGAGGGGGATCTCCCAGGATGGAACGAATCGGGATCATTTCCCAATACGATATGGAAATGCGCCGGGATATTGTCCGAAAGATCGCAGGAATGGAGAAAGAAGAGAGCCCCGTCCGAAAGAAGGGCCTCAAAGCAGTCAAGCTCCAGCAATAAGAAAGCTGCTTCTCGAAGGACCGGCCACGGCATCCGGTTTTTCTTCAGGCCGTCAAGAAGAGGGTGGAACCTTCCATAGACCCCGGGGGGGCATGAACTACAAGACCATATCAATGGAGAAGAGAGAGGCCGTGGGGGTTTTGTTTCTTGACCGGCCCAAGGTCCTTAATGCACTCTCTCAGGAAATGAGGGAAGAGCTTATCCGAGTCCTGGATCGTGCAGCCGAGGACCACGCGATCAAAGCCCTGATCATCACAGGGAAAGGGAAGGCGTTTTGTGCAGGGGCTGATCTGCATGAATTTAAGGCGGCGTACGAAGCTTACAGAAGGGAAGGAGGGGATCACAAATTCGGACGTCCGGATTTGGCGAAGGCTTTCATCGGGTTTCCGAAACCCTTGATCGCGGCCGTCAACGGCGCGGCCTACGGGTTCGGCCTCACAGTGACACTCACCTGCGACATTCGCATTGCATCCGATCGGGCGCGGTTTGGCTGCCCTTTTCTGCGCGTGGGCGTTACCCCGGAGTTCGGAAGCTCGTATCTTCTGCCGAGGCTCATCGGCCAGGGAAACGCGGCGGAACTCGTTCTGACCGCAAGGACCGTCGACTCGAAGGAGGCGTTGGAAATAGGTCTTGTCAACCGGATCGTATCGCACAAAGAACTGTTGGACGCCTCCACAGGCATCGCCCGAACCATTGCCGGCATGCCGTCCGGTGCTGCAACCTCGGCCAGGGGGCTCCTTATGAGAGAGGCACGCGCGGACCTTGATCACATCCTTGAGCACGAGAGCTCGATCTTTCGATCCTGTACAAAGACGGAAGAACACTACAGGGCGGTATGCAAGGCTCTGGGTGCAACCCCGGAAGAGTTCCCCTGAATCGCCGGGAAGCAGGGAAGTGAGACGGAAGAATACTTTGAATGGGGATCTCACAGCATTTCCCGGGGGGGCCACACCTTGTCATCATCATACTATTTTGACGAGTTCTCGGTCGGGCAGAAATTCGTCACCAACGCAAGAACCATCACCGAGGCGGATGTGGTCGGGTTCGCGGCCCTTTCCTGGGACCACAATCCGCTCCACACGGATTCCGAATATGCCGCCACCACCGGGTATGGCAGGCGGATTGCTCACGGTTTGTTGGGGACGGTGATGCACAGCGGACTGGCCTACCAGATCACGGAGAAGAGCATCTTGGCATTCCTCGAGCTCACGTGGCAGTTCAAGCTGCCCCTCTATATCGGGGACACCATTCACGTCGAACAGGTCGTCAAGGAAATCCGGGAGAGCTCCAAACCGGACCGCGGCATTTTGATCTTTGAAAAACAGGTGATCAACCAACGAGGAGAAGTGGTCCAAACCGGAACAACCACTGTTCTCCTGGCAAAACGAGGTTTCCATGAGAGCGCATGAAGCCGGGGGGCGTTGTGCGAGTTCGGTCTTCAGGCGGGGAACAGCCCGACTCGTTCTTGACCGGGACCGGCAAATGCAGGCTTCAAAAGGAGGAGTATAATGGAGGTCAAAAAGATTTTTGTTGCAGGAGCGGGCCTTATGGGAGCGGGAATCGCTCAGGTCTGCGCGCAGGCAGGATACAAGGTGACCATGCGGGACCTGACCCGTGAAATCGTGGACAAAGGCCTCGGAAACATTCGGTGGTCGGTGGGCAAGCTGGTGGAAAAGGGGAAAGTACCGGGTACAGTGGATGAGATCATGGGAAGAATACAAGCCACCACGGACCTCTCAGCGGCCTCGGATGCCGACTTCGTTTTCGAGGCGGTGATTGAAGACGCGGACATCAAGAAATCGCTCTTCAGCGAGTTGGACCACATCTGCCCAAAGCACACCGTCTTTGCGACGAACACCTCCGCCATCCCTGTCACGGACATTGCGGAGGCCACGACAAGGGCTTCCCGGTTTGTGGGCACCCACTTCTTCAGCCCCGTCCCCATGATGCGAATCGTGGAGATTGTCAGAGGAGTCTTGACTTCGGACGAAGCCGTAGAAGTCGCCGAAAAAATAGGAAAAAGTCTGGGGAAGGAAACCATCCGGGTCAACCGGGACGTGGCCGGATTTGCACTGAATCGAATCAACTTTCCAAGTACCATCGAGGCCATCAAGCTGGTTGAGGCCGGCGTGGTCACGGTGGAGGATGTGGACAAGGGGATGCGCCTGGGTTTCGGCCGTCCCATGGGACCGTTTGAAACGGCGGACCTTGCGGGACTCGATGTGGGCTTTAGAGCGATGAGCGCCGTGTACCGGGAAACCCAGGACGAGAAATTCCATCCGCCCATGTTGCTTCAGCGCAAGGTAAAGATAGGGCACCTCGGCAGGAAAACCGGCGTCGGCTGGTACAAATACGACGATCAGGGGAAGAAGATAGGTCCCGCAGTGGAGTGAAAAATGCTCCTCCGGTCTTATGGAAAGGGGGAAAAAGATGACCGAACAGGTTGTAACCTGCTCGATAGAGGATTATATCGCCACCGTCACCATTGACAACCCTCCCATGAATCCTCTTACCACCGCGGTCAGGGACCAGTTGTGCGCCGCGTTTGACGATCTGGAATCAAGGCTGGAGCAAGTCAGGGCCGTGATACTCACAGGAAGAGGAAAGGCATTTGTTGCAGGAGCCGACATCAAGTCGTTTCCGGAGCTCACCGAAGAAATCGCCCGCGTCCGATTGAAGAGAAGCCGGGCGTTCTATCTGAAAATCGAACGATTCGAAAGACCCGTAATCTGTGCCATCAACGGCTTTTGCCTGGGCGGGGGCCTGGAATTGGCCATGTGCTGCGACATCAGAATCGCCTCCACGACGGCGCGCCTCGGCCAACCGGAGGTCAACGTGGGCGTGATCCCGGGAGGAGGCGGGACTCAGCGACTTCCGAGGCTCGCCGGCATCGGTCTGGCCAAGGAGCTCATATATACGGGGGAATGGATTGACGCAAAGAGGGCCGCTGAAATCGGCCTCGTCAACCGGACCGTTGAACCGGAAGTCCTCATGGACGAGGCCCTGAAACTGGCTTCCATGATCGCGGAAAAGCCTCCCCTCGGCATCCGTGCGGCTAAGGAGGCCATCGACAGGGGAAGAAATCTGCCCCTCGAAGAAGGGCTTCGGGTTGAGGCCCACCTTTGGAGCGGCCTCTGCGGAACCGAAGACCAGAAAGAAGGGGCAAGAGCATTCATCGAAAAGCGGAAACCGAGATTTGTGGGGCGCTGACGAGAAAAAACCGGTACCAGGTTGAGATGGCCCGCCCCGATGGAGGCCCTGAGAGCAGGAAGCAGAGTCGAAACCGCCGGCTGAGGCTCTGTGCACGTAATCCAAATCCCGGCTGGAATTCAACGGACGTCCGGGTCGAGAGACTCCGTGCGGCAGACGTTCACAAGCCGTCCGATGTTCTCGATTTCCACGACCACCTCGTCACCATGTTTCATGTACACGGAGGGCTCGCGAAACGCTCCCACACCCTGAGGCGTACCCGTGAGCACGACGTCTCCGGGATAAAGGGTGAAATGGTTCGAGAGAAAGGCTATGAGGAAAG
>CAYVUX010000058.1:11167-12313 GCA_964455075.1 uncultured Desulfobacteraceae bacterium
TTTTGAAAATCATCTTTCCGGTATGGCTGTCCTGCATCATACGGCCGTTCAACAGACACCGGATTTTGAGGTCATGGGGATCGGCGATTTCGTCCGCGGTGACAATCCACGGGCCCAGTGGGCAAAAAGTATCCAGAGACTTTCCGCGAACCCACTGCCCGTCTCCGAATTGGAGGTCCCGGGCGCTTACATCGTTGGCGCAAGTGTACCCGAAAACCGCGCTTGCGGCCTCCTCTTCCGAACATTTCCGCACCTTTTTCCCGATCACCACGGCCAGTTCGGCTTCGTAATCCACCTTTTTCGCCACATTTTCATCCCAGACAATCTGATCCCGCGGACCAGTCAGGCTGTTTGGAAATTTGGCAAAAATCAAAGGCTCCTCGGGCAATTTCCCTTTGCTTTCCTCGGCATGGTCCTCATAGTTCAGGCCCAGCGCAATGATCTTGGACGGCCGGGAAAGGGGAGCGGCTAGTCTCACCTTTTCGAGATCCACGAATTGATCCGTTGGGACGGGGGGGACGGCCTCTTCGATAAGCTCTTGCATGTCTCCGGCGAACTGTATTGGGACAATGAGAGGTTCCCGAACAATCCCCACCCGAAGGTCCTCATGCTCATAGAACTGTGCCAGCTTCATCCTCTAGGCCTTTCTTGTCTTCGAGCCTTTCCAGCTTCATATAATCCTGATACGGTGTCATGGTGTAGGTCTCTCCCAAGACCTCCATTCGAGAGGTGTATTGGAAAACGCCCTCCTCCTCAGAGGCATTGGACAGGTGCTCGAGGATTGTCGAGATAATGGCCCCCACCAACTCCAAATCCAAGATCACCAGATGCGCAGGCACCAGGATCTCTCGCTCGGCGAACCAGGTGGCTATTCCCGACGTGACAAAGGCATTCTGCTCCTGCCAGTAAAGGATGTCCACATTCTGTCCGGGGTCCACCGTATTTTCAATGGTCCCAATAACAGGCCTTGATGTTTCTGACTCATTTGCAGAGCTCACGATTTCCGCTTCTCCTTTCGTAATGCCAGCCCTTGCGGCACCCGAGCCCGCCTTTACCAAGAACGTATTTGCGACTTTGTGCTCACCCAAAACCGTATTGTTTTTCGGGCACTTCTGAATTTCCAAGTCGGAAACCCGAAACCTTCCT
>CAYVUX010000059.1:0-12311 GCA_964455075.1 uncultured Desulfobacteraceae bacterium
CGACCCTGCGGTTCTCGGCTCTGCCTTCGCTCACGGTGCTCGCGCTGGGGGCGGCCGGCAGGTTGCGGGCCTCCACGTCAATGCGGGAGGGGGAAATGCCCCAGATCCCCTCGAGATAGGCCTTCACGGCCTTCGCCCGGCTTCGGGAGAGATCCGTGTTCCCCCGCTCCGGACCCTGGTTCGAGTTGCAGCCAACCAGGCGCACGCGGGCCTCAGGACGGTCTTTCAGGCGCTTCCCGATAATATTGAGAACGTGATGATATTTGTCCATGCTCTCCCGGAGAGCGGTCTCGGAAAAGGCATCCGCGGCGGCGGGGTCTTCAAAGAGCACATACCGGTCCGGTATTGCGGCATTCCCCAAATCGAAATATATGTAGTTGAGCAGCGGCGAGCTGTCGATGGTCGTCAGTTCTTCAATGGTTACTTCCGCTGGTTCCAGGGAAACCCGGGCAAGAGGCGGCGACGCCAACTGGTGGATCAGCACCTGTTTGTCCGTCGAGATCCGGCACGAGTCCGTTGAGACCTCCAGAGTGTCTCCGTTCGAATCAGTGACGCGCAGCCTGGTCTCCAGAAGTTCCAATGCGGCAAGTTCTTCGGGATCCAGGGCACGGAGAGGCACCGTGTACTGGGGATCCAGGGGTCCCGGCCCTTCAAGCATTGCCAGCGCCGGTTCCTCGCCTTCCGCATAAATGCCGATCTCCCACTTGGAAACCCCGTATTCCGCCGTAATCTGCGGGCGAACCTCCAGGGCAGGGGGCCCGCTTTTTTCCGCGATGTACGCGCCTCCGGCCACCGCCTGGATCTTCTCGTCTTCAAATATGATGTCCACCCGTTGGTTCTCTGCTTCCGCACCGGGGGTGTCCGCGGATGGGGCGGTTTCGGGAAGAAGCCGCGGAATCATGGCCACTCGCGATGAAGCGATTCCCCAGACGCGGGCGAGATACTCCCTGACCTCGTCCGCCCGGAGCCTCGACAGGCCCAGGTTGTCCTCTTCCCGCGCCATGTCCGAGCTGTATCCCACCAACCGAATATTCAGGCCGGGATCCTCCCGGAGGCGCTTCCCCACGATATTCAGGACATTGTAGTGTCGATCGAGGGGATCCTTTAACGAAGCCTCGTCAAAGATCTCGGTTTGGGTTCGGCGGTCGAAGAGAACATAGGTTTCGGGGATTTCGACGTTGCCTCTTTTAAAGAACACATGATGGGATATAGGAGATCCATCCAGGAGGGTGAGCATTTGGATGTCCAGGTGTTCCGGGCTCAGGGACGCGGTGCCTTCCGGCGGGTTCAAAAACCGGTATTCCACCACGTAACGATGGAGCAGGGTGGAGGAAAAGTCTCCGAAGATGGAGAGGAGTTCATCCGAAGATTTGGCCTTCCATATCTTGCCGCCGTTGTCCTCGGCAAAAGATTTGAGAAAGGGGTCGAGCTTCTCGGTGGGCATGTAGTCCACGCAGTAAGCGACCACGTTTTCCATCCCTTCTGATTCGGCAATGACCGCATCGCGTTCGATCTTGCTGTTGAGGTCCTCGCCGTCGGAGAATACAAGAAGGAACTTGGTTGCATTTCCGG
The DNA here is from genome assembly GCA_964455075.1 of uncultured Desulfobacteraceae bacterium. Taxonomy (GTDB): domain Bacteria; phylum Desulfobacterota; class DSM-4660; order Desulfatiglandales; family Desulfatiglandaceae; genus CAYVUX01. The sequence continues at coordinate 1,573 of CAYVUX010000059.1, forward strand.
GAAGCCCCCGGGCCACCTGGATCCCGGCGGCCATGGCTTCATACAGATAGGTGCTGTCCGTCAGTCGCTCTTCGTAGCTTTCCTTGAAGAATTTTCTGAGTTCGGCCGTGTGATTGGATCGAAAGGTCGCTACGTGCAGACCAGTGCCTTTGTAGGCCATGGCGGGCTTATTGCTGAATACCACGACATGAACATCGTCTATGGGGCGGAGAATTTTCAGGAACTCCTCCAGGGCGGAGAGCAACGGACCCACGGCCTTCCTTTTCTCCATGGAATAGGAGTTGTCGAGGACGAGCACGAAGGAAAGAGGGACGTCCTTCCTGGCTTCAAAGGGTTCCACAGACAAGATTTTCGCGGTTCTGGTCCCGCTCTGGATTGCAAAGTCCTCTACCCCGAGGCCTCGAATGACCTTGCCCCTTGAATCCAGGACCGACACGAAGACCTGCTCCTCGTCCATCTGTAGAAAGCTTATGCGGGAGTCTATCTTCGGGGTTGTGACTTGGATCTGTTCCTGGGCAAGACCGTTGGAAGCCCAGAACAGGAAAAGGATCAATGCCACAAAAGCAGTTGCTGATGTCTTCTTCATGCTCGCCTCCATTTCTGCTTCTTGATTCCGGTTGGACGTTCAGATGCCTTTTGAGAAATCCTCGGCCGGGGGAATGCATGCTGCATGATTGTGCAGGGTGGTCGGGGCTCGCGAACAGAGCGGCAAAACCATGAAAACCGCACTTGTTCCAAATATGGTTTTATAATCCTTCTATCCAAAAAAGTGAAGAAAAAAGGAATCAGGGAAAGGCCCTCCGGCCTTCATGCCCCGCGCGGCGGCAATGCGCATAGGGAAGCCGTTCGGAATGCCGGGTAACTTTTCGCTCCGGGAATCCATGAGGTATTATTCCTTTATTTTCCAAACGATCCATGGTAGCCATTTCCTAGGAGGAAACCGACCGGTTCCTCCCCCGTAGGGCGTTTCGTGGACGGGCACCATTATCAACGGACATTTTCATAAGAAAACCGGTTTTTGGCGCATCGCCAGGAGGTCGTACATGGGAGATCAAACGCAAGTCGCATTGGTTACCGGCGCAAGCAGCGGAATAGGGCGGGAGACAGCCGTCAGGCTGGCCGAGAGGGGGTTTCAGGTCCTGGCGGCAGCAAGAAGGTCCGATCGCCTCAACGCATTGGCGGATCGGCATCCCGGGATTTCGTCGAGGACAGTCGATCTCTCGAGCCCCGAAGACACCGAAGCGTTCTGTCGCTCGTTATCCGAGCTCGAAAAACCGGTTTCTGTCCTCATAAACAACGCGGGGTACAGCGTCAGGGGTGCGCTCGAGGACGTCTCGCTCGAAAATATAAGACGTCTCTTTGAAGTGAACCTCTTTTCCCTCATCCGGGTAACCCAGGCCTGCCTCCCCGGAATGCGTGCACTGAGAAAAGGAACCATCGTGAACCTGAGCTCTATTGCGGGGAAATTCGTTTTTCCCGCGAGCGGGGTTTATGCGAGCACCAAACATGCCGTGGAGGCGGTGACGGATGCGCTGCGCATGGAGCTGGCCCCGCTCGGCATCCGTGTTGTGGCCGTCCGGCCGGGACCCATCGCGACGGAGTTCAATGAGGTGGGCAATGAATGGACAGGCGACCTCATGGCCAGGACCGATCCCGACTACAAGGCCATCTACGGGACGGCGGGCGCGGCCACGGGCAAAATGTTTGGACGGCTCACCATACCCGGTCCCGGGGTCATCGCCGACCTCATCATCGAAGCCGTTCTCTCGGACGCGCCGAAGGCGGTCTATTCCGGCGGACCATTGGCCGAGGAGTTTCTGGGAAAGCGCTCGGCATACGATGATGACGCGTTTCACCGGTTCATGATGGAAAAGTTCGGGTTGAAAGACCTCGAGATCTGACGATTCGAACCGGGCCGGGCCCCGGGCTGTTGAGTCCGGCCGGGCGCGGAATGGGAAAAGACGTGACAGCCTTGGAAAACGTGTACAAGAAGACGTACAGGGATTACCTGGCACGGTTCGCGCAGCTGGACCTGAGCACCGCGGACCGGCGGTTGGGTGTGGCGGTAGAGGGAGATGAGGCGATCGTGCCCCTTTTCGGGCGGCCCTACCGGGTTTCGCGGGACGGGATCGTAAACCCCGAGGGATTCACTCCCACCCTGGACCTGTGCGTCATTGTCTCCAGGTACCTCATCCTCAGTCCAAAGACGCCCCGGCAGGGGGGCGAATGGGTGAATTATCGGGACCTGAAGGATTCGGGCCCCTTGACAACCTACTTCCGGCATGATGTGGAGAGGGCCATTGCCAGGGAATTTGAACGCCAAATCCGCCGACTGGAAACCGCGGCGAGGGCACTTGGAGGCAGGGAGCCCGCCCTGGAAATCTCATGCGACCTGGCGAAGCAGTTTGACGCTCTTCCCAGGGTTCCTGTTCTTGTGGTTTTTCACGATGGAGACGATGAATTTCCGGCAGAATGTTCCGTCCTCTTTGAGAGCTGTGCGGAGGATTATCTGGACCCGGAGTGTCTGGCCATGTTGGGGAGATTCCTTTTCACCTCCCTGCGAGATGCATTAACCGTTGGGGCAAGGCTGTTTATGAATGGAACCTTGTTGCGCTGATGGACATGCTGGAAAGGGAACGTCGAACGTCTTGACATTTCAGGGTTTGAATGCGATTCGAGGAAACGGGGCGGAAGCCTTTCAGTGTGCGGCCTGCGGGGAGTTCATTGCACACTCGGCCAGCCTGATTCTCTTGAACGGGAAGATGAGACACGTATTTGTGAATCCGGTGGGCCTGAAATGCGATTTCCAGACCTTTGACAACTGTCCGGGAGCGATTGCGCTCGGAGAGGCCACGGAGGAATATACGTGGTTTCCCGGCTACGCATGGACCGCGGCCTTTTGCACATCTTGCCTTCTGCACCTGGGGTGGTTCTACAAAGGGGTATCCGGCAATGGGCGTCCGTCGGCATTCTGGGGCATCCTCGTTGAGCGCGTGATGACCACGCAGGAGGGGTGAAGGCCCCGGAGATTTGCCGTGTGACCCAGCGGGGCCTCCCAGGGCACACCGCACACAAGGGAGGAAAGAAAAATGAGCGTCACGTTCTTGAAGCGCAATCTGTTTCAGCGACTCCTGGGCATCCCTGCCACCGGCAAGCCCGGCGACCCCGGTTGCTGGAGATTTGACGATGGGGTGCTCACCCTGGATCTGGAACGAGCTCCGGAGCTCCACGAACCGGGGGGAGCGATCCGTTTGGAAGGGAAGAAGCTCCCCGTTCGGGTTTTGATTCTGCGGGGACAGGAAGGGACCTATCACGCCTTCCGCAACCGCTGCACGCACATAGGTCACCGGCGGCTGGACCCGGTTCCCGGGACGGATACGGTCCAGTGCTGCAGTGTGGGCAAGTCCACCTATGACCTTGAGGGACGAAATATTTTCGGCCCGGCCCCTAAACCGCTCCAGTCTTTTCCCGTGACCGCGCAAGGCAACACCCTGATCGTGAAGATTGGCGGCGCCGAAGGTCCGGCCGCATCCCTTGGCCGGTCCTCGAAGGCGTTCCGCCGTCTTGACTCGGATTTCGAGAGCCGGGGGGTGCGCTGTTCGGGCCGGCTTTATCTTCCCGCGGGAATCTCCGATCCCCCCGTGGTGGTTATGGGGCACGGGTTTGCAGCCGAAAAGACTTTCGGCCTCACGGCCTTTGCAGAGCGCTTTGCCGAGAACGGCATCGCTTCTTTCGCCTTCGACTACCGGAATTTCGGGGCGAGCGACGGAACGCCCCGCAACCTGGTGCGGCCTTCCAGGCATCTCCAGGACTGGGAGGCCGCGGTGAGGCATGTGCGGTCTCTGAAGGATGTGGACGGGTCCAGGACAGCCCTCTGGGGAAGCTCGTTCAGCGGGGGTCATGTCCTCGTGACCGCGGCCCGCCTTAAGGGGATTTCGGCGGTGGTTTCGCAAGTCCCTTTTGTGGACGGATTGGAATTTGTTCGCCGCATGGGATTCCGGTACCTGTTGAAGGCCCTGAGCGCGGGAATTCGGGACGTCTTTCGCATGGCCACCCTCAGGGGCCGGCACACCGTGCCGGTCGTGGGAAAGCCAGGGGATTTTGCAGTGCTCAATACACCCGACGCATGGGATGGGTACATGTCCCTGGTGCCCAAGGAATCCGGCTGGAAGAACGCGTGTCCGGCCGCCTTTCTTTTAACCGGAGCCCTGTACAGGCCCATCCGGAGCGCAAAGAAAGTCCGCTGCCCCGTGCTGCTGATGCCGGCGGAGGAGGATGCCATTATCTCCTTAAAGGCGGTGAGCCGCACGGCATCGCGCATCCATGACGCAAGAATAGTCCCGGTCCGCGCGGGGCACTTCGATGTATATCATGGAGATCTTTTCTCGTTCATGGCGGCTACGCAGGTCGCGTTCTTGAAAGAACACTTAAAGGCAGGCCCCGCATAGGATACGCCCGTAGGATCCAGCCCGGCCGTCGGGTTCTTATTCGTCGCTCGGCTTGCGTATGCTCAGGAGCGGAACCGGACAACGCCGAAACATCTTCTCCGCGGTGGAACCGAAAAGGACATTGGCCAGGTTGCTCCTTCCCTTTGCCCCCATCACTACCATGTCTGCGTCTTCCTCTTGGACGGCCTTCACCAGCTCAAAGAAGGGCACCCCGACGCGAAATTCGGTCCGGAGGGGAAGACGGGCGCAGTCCGCTTCATCCACGAGTGCTTCGATCTGGTTAGAGCGTTCTTCCTTTTGCTTCTTGACAAAGTCTTCCACCGAAAAGAGATCCGTCACGGTGGCCACTTTTTCGATGGCGTCCACGTCCCTCTGGTTGATGATGTTCGTGAGGATAAGTTCGGTATCCAGTTTCTCCGCCAGTTGAGCGGCGTACTTCAGTGTGATGACGGAGTACTCCGAAAAATCAACGGCAACAAGAATTTTCCGAATCTGTCTCATGATGCGTACCTCCCAAAGCGATTGTTGAGGGTTCAGTCGTCCTGTTTGCGTTCATCAAAAAGAGAGGTTCATCCGGAATTCGCATACTTTTTGGAATTCGGACAGCTCTTAAAGAGGGGCGAATGTCCCGGTTTGTGCCCGATCTTTCTCCTGTTCGTCATTTCGGATGCTTGACGTGCAAAGAATAACCGCTCGTCCGGATTCTTTTCAGGGTGTAAAAGGCCGGCCCACGCACCGATCCGTGAAAACCCTCCAGTAACGCGATCCTATGGAATCGACCCTAGCTGTGCAAGGGGCCCGGAAAAATTTGGGGTATCCATAACGCGTGGAAGAGCGAAGGTTGGCGTGGAACGCCCCACGGCAGTGGGGAGAGGTGCAACACGGGGTGGTTTATTCGCCGCTCGATTCCGCGGCATTCCCGGTCAGACGCCCAGATAGGCTTCGCGTATGTCCTCGGATTCTTTAATCTCTTCCGGGGTTCCGTCCGCCTTGATGGTGCCCTCGTGCATGATGTAAACGTAATCCGCAGCATTGAGCGCCGCGTCGGCATTCTGCTCGATCAAGAGGATGGTCAGTCCGATGTCCTCCTTCATTTTTAAGATGGTGTCAAATACTTCACGCACCAGTAAAGGCGCCAAGCCCTGGCTCGGCTCATCCAGCATAATCAATTCGGGCCGGGACATGAGCGCCCGCCCGATGGTCACCATCTGTTGCTCGCCGCCGCTCAGAGAACCGGCCATCTGCTTGTAACGCTCTTTGAGCCGGGGGAAAAGGGTGTAAACCAGGTCCATGGATTCTTCCCTGTGCGGAAGGGCGTTCTTGGGGTAGGCGCCCATGACCAGATTCTCGTAAACGGTCATATCCGGAAACAGGTGCTTGCCCTCGGGAACCAGGACCAGCCCTATGGCCACCTTCTTGTGTGTCGGAACTTTGGTAACATTCTGCTCCGCGTAGATCACATCTCCTCCCCAGGCCGGCACGGAACCGAATACCGTATAGAGCAGCGTGCTTTTTCCGGCTCCGTTGGGACCCAGGAGGGAGGTGATGGTTCCCTTTTTCACTTCAAGGCTCGGCTTCCAGAGGACCTGCATGGGGCCGTAGCCGGATTCCAGCTCCTTAACGGTCAACATTTCTCTATTCCTCCGCCGGATGACCCAGGTAAACCTCCAAGACCCTGGGATCCTCCAGGGCTTCCTTGGTAGGGGCATCAATGAGCTTGGAGCCCTGGTGAAGAACAATGGTCTTCTCCGCCATCCCGATTACCGCGCGCATAATGTGTTCGACCATGGAAACGATGGCGATTTTCTCCTCTTTCGCAATTCTTTTGATCAATGCGACCATCTGGTCAATGTCGTTGGGGTGCATGCCGGCCATGGCCTCGTCCATGAGGAGGAGTTTCGGCTTCATGGCAAGGGCGCGGGCGATTTCCATGAGCTTCTTCTCTACAGGCGTGAGGACGCCCGCGGCCTTGTCCGCATGAGCTGTCAAGCCCACGCGTTCAATGATCCCGTCGGCGATGTCCATGGATTGGTGAACGTTTACCTGTTTGCCATGAGTCCCGAACATGGCCCCGACGGCCACATTTTCCCGCACGGTCGCCGAGGCGAAGGGTCTGGGGATCTGAAACGTGCGCCCGATACCAAGGGGCGCTCTGCGATACGGAGGGAGGCGGGTGATATCCATATCGTCGAAGATGATCTTTCCTTCCTCCGGGAAGTAAACGCCGTTGATCACGTTAAAAAGTGTCGTCTTTCCACTCCCGTTCGGACCCACAATTCCCACGAATTCTCCGGCGTCGATCTCCAGGCTCACCATGTTGACCGCGACAAGCCCCCCGAAACGTTTTGTGACCTTTTCAAGTTTTAGCAAAGGCATGTTTTCTCACCTATACGATATAGCGGCTCCAAGCCGAGCCCTTGATTCGTTTCTTGAGCACCCCGATTACCCCTTCAGGAAACATGACGATGATGAAGATGATGATGGGAGCGAAAATCAGAAGCTGGAACCCGGGCAGAAAAATCGAGAGGTAATACTTGGAAATCCCGTAAATAAGTCCTCCCATGACCGGTCCCAGCAGGGTTCCGGCGCCCCCCAACAGGACAATGATGATGGCCTCGATGGTATAGTGGATCTCAAAGACCTCGGACGGAAATACGTAAGGGGTCTTCAGTGCCCATGAAGAGGCGCCCAGCAGTCCTGCAAAGCAGGCGCTGGTGATAAAGGCGATGATCTTGAACTTGGTTACATTGATCCCCATCACCTTTGCAGCGTCTTCGTCTTCCCGCAGGGCCGTCAACGCGTAGCCGATTTTGCTCCTCATGTACACGAGCGTGGTGAGCGCGGCCAGCGCCGCAATCACCAGCACCATGATGTCGGCCCAAAAAGTGGAAAGGGCGCTCGCTCCGTCCCGCCCGAGAATTTGATTCAGCTCGGCCGTAAAAATCATGCCCTCAGAGCCGTTCCATATTCTCGCGCCCTCGATGAGGAACCGGAAGCCTTCGTTGACCCCGATCGTGGCAATAGCGAAATACGCCCCCCTCAATCTCAACGCCACCGCACCGACCGCCAGGGAAAGCAGGGTGGAGAAAAGAAGGGCCATGAGGAAGCCCAGAACGATGGTAACCCAGCCAAGGCCCTGGACATCGGCCAGTCCGGTGATGACCACCGCCATGCCGTAGGTTCCCGCTCCCATGAAGGCGACATAGCCGAAGTCCACGTAGCCGGTCATTCCGAGAAAAATATTGAAGGCCTGCCCCAGGGCGCAGTAGAAAAGGAGCATGGCCACCAGCTGCCACATCCCCGGGACGTTCCTCCCCACGAGAAACAGGATCAAATAGGCGAGAAGAACAGGAATCAGGGCGGAAAAGCTCGTCGTGTCCTTTTTCATTTTGCCCTCAGCAGTCCGGTGGGTCGAATGAGAAGGATGACCAGCAGGATCAAGAACGAAAGGAAGCGGGTCATCGCAAAGGGCTCCACGCCCGGAATCAGTGCGAAAAGGGTATAGGACCCATTCTCGATGAGCCCGAATACCAACCCCCCGAAAAAGGCCCCGTAGGGAGAGGCGAGTCCGCCGAGGACGGCAATGACAAACGCCTTAAGCGTATATCCGCCTCCCATGTAAGGGTTGATTCCGACCGGGATGAACATAGTGAGGAGAACCCCGCTCGCCACGGTCAGGCCGATACCCAAAGCGAAACTCAGGGTATACACGCCTCCCACGTTCACGCCGCAGACCCGCGCGCCTTCGCTGTCCTCAACCACGCTTCGCATGGCCGAACCCGCCCTGGTCCTCTTGAACCAGAGGTAGAGGAGAAGCGCGATGATGGCGCTCCCAAAGCAGGCGTACAACTTGGACATGGGAAAAACGGTGATACCCACGTCGATTTTTCCCACCGACCAGTTGAAACCCCGGAATTCCGAGCCGAAAAAGAGTTTGATGACCTCTTCGAGCAGGATGCCCATGGCAAAGGTGGCCAGAAGAGTAGCCAGTTCGGGGGCATTGATCAGGCGCCGTATGGCGGCATGATAGAATATGTACCCCAGGCCCATGCCCACGACAAAAGCCACCGGGACCGCCAGGATGGGGTTGATACCCAGGGTGTTGAAGAGAAAGAGGGAGATGAAGGCGCCGACCATGATGAATGCCCCGTGCCCGACGTTCACCACCTTCAACACGCCGAAGATCAGGCTCAGTCCCATGGTGGCCATGCCGTAGACGGCGCCCAGCACCAGGCCCTGGATGAGATTGCCCGTGAGTTGTTCAAAGACCATGCTGTGTCGTCCTCGTATTCGCGGGTGGAAAGTTGTTTGGTTAAGTGGGAGAAGGTCTCTTCCCGACCGGCCGGCGGATCCATATCCAGGGCAGGCGCTCAGGAACGCCCTATCGGGTCTCTGTCTCTCAAAACCCCGCAAGGGGCTTGTAGAATTGAAATAGGGTTCGGCGCCTCCCCTGGACGACCCCCGTGGAATCAAAGAATCCACGGGGGCGGGTTGGCGTTTTTACGGCTTGGCTACTTTTCCCTGGGCTTTTTCCGCGAAAGTGGGCATGGGGTAGCAGGGCTTGCCCGTCTGGGCTTCCTCCGGCCACACGATGACCCGTTCTCCGTTCTGCCACTGGACGTCCACCATGGTGTGGCCGACCTGCAGCCCGGTGTCATCCACATCCCATCCGCCGTAAAAGGACATGAAAGTAAGGTCTCCGAGGGCCGCCCTGACCTTGTCGGAATCCAGGGAGTCGGCCTTTTCTACGGCCAGGACGTAGGCCAGGACCTGGGCACCGGCTTCCGCGGCGTGATAGTCGGGAATCATGTCTTTCCCGGCGGCTTTCTTGAACAAGGCCACGAATTCATCCTGACTGGGGCCGATCCACTGGATGCCCGCGTCTTTGGCAGCTCCGGCCGAGTAGGTCACGCCGTATTCCCAGTGGGAGGGGCCCATTACGCCTTCGGCCATGTGGGTGAGGGCGTCATAAAAGGCGGGGAGGGTGGCCGCGGCAATCAGGGAAAGGGCCTTCACATCGATGTCCAGGTCGGCCAACTGCCTGTTGAACAGCTGGCCGTCCTCGAAGTGCCCGCCTCCCAGGATGAAATCCGGTTTGGCCGACTTGAGGGCGGAAAGCAGCGGCGTCATGTCGGTCACGCCCTTGGGGTAGGTGCGGCTGAACACGATTTCAAAGCCCAGCTCCTTCGCGTAGTTCTCGGCACCCTCCATGACCATCTTGGCGAATTCCGAATCCTCGTACGCCAGGGCGACCTTCTTGGCCTGCGGGTCGATCTTCTTGATCATATCGAGGGTCCCCTGGTGGTAGCTGGTGGCGGGACCAATGGTCTGAACCACGTACCGGAAGCCTTGCTGGAAAATCTTGTTGTTGGCGCCGCCGTGATCCATGTACAGCATCTGATGGCTTTCCGTAACCGGGGCGCCCCGGAGCGTCAGCCCGGAACTGTAAGGTGCGAAGACCACGTTCACCTTGTCCACGGTCACCAGTCTCCCGATCAGGCTGGTGACCGATTCCTTTTTGGATTCGCAGTCGTAGTGCTTGTACTCAAGGGGAGCTTTCTTGCCGTTGAGCGTCACTCCTCCGTAGGTATTGTTGACCCAGTCGATGCACGCCTGGATTCCTCCGACGGCCTGTTCTCCGGCTTTCGCGTATTTCCCGGAGAGGCATGCCGGATGGCCGATTACGATTGAGTCCGCCAGTGCCGAACCGGAACCCGCCACCACGAAACCAAAGAGTGCAAGTGCGAGAGAAACCCGCAGAAAACCACATCTTTTCATCATGTTACTTCCCTCCTTGAATACATTAAGGTGAAAATATTTCAGGAGAACAACGTAATTCCTCTTATAAAGAGCGAAACAGACCTCTGTCAAGCTGAAACACTATATCCCCGCTATTTTTTAGGTTCCATCCGGAATCCGGGTACTTCTTGGAATTCGGATAGCTCTTAAGGAGGAGGGGATGTCCAAGTTTTTGCCCGCTCTTGCTCGGCATTCCGGCGAGGAGACTGTGTCGCAGTTCGTCATCCCGGCCGAGTTCCGTAAAACGGGGCGCGATCCGGGATCCATAAGTTCACGATATGATGCCGTTTTCCTGGATTCCGGATCTCTCTATTCCTCGCGTCGCTCGTCCGGAATGATGTTTTTTGGTTCTTCCGGAAAATGGGTGCCTGTTTGATTCGGAATAGCTCTCAGAGATGTCCCAGTGACACCTTTGAAGCCCTATCTTCTGGTTCTTGCGGAATTCGGGAACCTCTTAGAATTCAGATAGCCCTTAGGGCTCACTCAAAAATA
>CAYVUX010000060.1:0-2324 GCA_964455075.1 uncultured Desulfobacteraceae bacterium
GTACTCGCCCGCCTCAAAGAGGGCATCTCCTTTTCGTTCGGGGCCCTCCGGCCCCCTGGAAAATATGTTCAGGATTCCCATACCAAGTTCCTCCGGGATCTTCAGCTCTTCGCATTATTTCTCCACCGTCCTCATCCCAGTTCGCTCTCCGGTCCTCGCGTGCCCAAAAAGGATGAACCGGGCTAAACGGGAAACCAGGGAGCGGTGCCGTGCATTCATTTGACACGGACCCGGGGCTAGAGATTCAGAGACTCTCCGGGGTTGATGGCGGCCACTTTCACGTCGGGAGCCCGCTCGCCGCAGAGATGAATGAACTCCTCCGCGGTCTTGGCCACGACAGGGAACGAGGCATAGTGAATAGGGACGATGGATTTCGGCCTCAACAGGTTCGCGGCTTCCGCCGCCTGGTAGGCGTCCATGGTGAACACCCCCCCTATGGGAAGAAGGGCCACATCAATCGGGTAGAGCCGCCCGAACAGGGCCATGTCCCCGAACACGCACGTGTCACCGGCATGATAAACGGTGGTTCCGTCCCCAGCCTGCACGATGGTCCCCAGGGCGCACGCCGTATCGGAAGCGTGAAACGCCGGGGTCGAGGTGACCTTGATCCAATCAAACTCCACTCCTCCCCCCACCATGTACCCAAACCCGAAGTTGACCACCCGGCCTTCATCAAACCCTTCGTCAATGAGCCGCCTCATGGTCTGAACCGGTCCCCCCAGGAAAGCCCCCGTCTTCTCGCAAAGGGCCACGGCCGAGCCCATGTGGTCGAAATGGTCATGGCTGATCAGCACCAAGTCCGCCCGCTCGATATCCTTCTTCTCCAGCGGGCAGCCGGGATTTCCATCGTCTCTGGTCCAGGGATCGAAAAGGACCGTCCTTCCGTTTCCGGTGACAAATTCCACAAACGCATGACCCAGCCAACGGATTTTTCCAGGCATGATTCGCCCTCCTTTCTGCTTCCAACTTCGGGGGTGCCGGCGCTTATCGCCGATGGTCCGAAGGCGCCGACACCGCCGCGATCCGTGAGTGTCGCTCCATCCTGAATCATGGAACAAAACATGTCAATCTTTCCTCTATTTTGCTCGGAGTCCGCCATTTCTTCCAAGAAGCCGGCGTATCTGTGTGTTCCCCGGGCGAAAAACATACACCGCATTCCCTCGATCCTTGTTGAAACGAAGCGAACGGACACGGATGGTTTGTTGACATCAAGAGCAGGCCCCTTACTCTATAAGGAAGAGGGGGAAAAGACAGCCGGATAATCTGCAGGAGCAAAAGGGCCATCCGATGACGCGATGTGAATCGTTCGTCCGGAACCCTTTTTGGAGATATCAAAGGATAAAAGGGCCATGAAAATCCTTTTGATGCCGGCGGGAATCATGCTGCTGCTTCTGCTCGCAGCAACGTATGGCATCCCGAAGGGCAACGGCGAGGAGAAACACGTGATGAGTGTTCAGGACAGGAATTACCGGACAGCCGTCTTTGCGGGAGGTTGCTTCTGGTGCGTGGAATCGGACTTCGAGAAAGTCCCCGGCGTGATCGAGGTGACTTCGGGATACGCCGGCGGGGAAACCGAAAACCCCACCTATGAGGAGGTTTCTTCTGGAAGGACCGGGCACGCGGAGGCGGTACAGGTTCTCTACGATCCAAAAGTCGTGAGCTATGAGAAACTGCTCGATGTCTTTTGGCGTCACATTGACCCCACAGATCCGGGCGGCCAATTCGTGGACCGGGGCTCGCAGTACAGAAGCGCCATCTATTACCAAGACGACGAACAAAGACGTCAAGCCGAAGCGTCCAAGGAACGCCTGAATCGTTCCGATCGATTCGAAAAGCCTGTGGTCACGGAAATCACGAAGTTGAAAAAGTTCTACGAGGCCGAGCCGTACCACCAGGACTACTACAAGAAGAATCCTTTGAGGTACCGATGGTACAGGTACAATTCCGGGCGGGATCGCTTCCTCAAGCAAGCATGGGGAAACAACGATGGAGATGCCGCTGACTCCGGGCGCATGTTTTACCAAAAGCCGGCGGAGGACGAGCTGCGACAGCGCCTGAGTCCAATGCAGTTCGAGGTCACCCAGCGGGAAGGCACGGAGCCCCCGTTCAAGAACGCCTACTGGGACAACAAGAGGGAAGGAATCTACGTGGACATTGTCTCCGGAGAGCCCCTTTTCAGCTCCAAGGACAAGTTCGATTCCGGCACCGGATGGCCGAGTTTCACCAGGCCCTTGGAGCCGTCAAACATCGTAGAAAAGGAGGATCGAAGCCTTTTCACAACCCGGACCGAGGTCCGGAGCCGGCACGCCGGTTCTCACCTCGGG
>CAYVUX010000060.1:2334-12281 GCA_964455075.1 uncultured Desulfobacteraceae bacterium
CTACCCCTTTATTACACATCGCTTACCCCGTGTTTTCGCCGCGAGGCAGGCGCTGCCGGGCGCGATCGGCACGAAGACCGACTGGAAGCTGATCTATCCGCGCACCGAGTGTCATTGCAGCCGCTGCGGCAGCCATCTCGGGCACATCTTCGACGACGGGCCGGAGCCCACGGGGCTGAGATATTGCCTCAACTCCGCGGCCCTGAGATTTGTTCCGAAGGAAGACCTGGAAAAGGAAGGCTACGGCGAATATTTGAAGATCTTCGACCAGGACGCAGAATAGGCGGGGAGTACGCAGGACCGAAAATCGTCTGACTGCCTGCATTGTTCTTGACCCCGTGCGGGAGTTGTAATTGAATAGTCGGCGAAGAGTATCGGTTCCGGTGATTCGCCTGCAGTGGAGATCCAGGAGCGGCCGGAAAAAACCGGCCCCTCCTTGCGGGCGCATTCGACCTCCGGCGTGCAGCGGCCTTTCCTCGGCTATCGGCGCTTCCAAGAGAGCCCTTCTTCACAGTGATCCACCAGCCGGCAGTCTTGGTGCATGGGGTTTTTCGCTGTGCAGATCGTGCGACCATGAAGAATGAGCTGGTTGGAAAACCGGGTCCATCGCTTTTTCGGCACGATTTCCATGAGATCGAATTCGACCTTTACGGGGTCCTTCTTCTGCGTAAGCCCGATTCGCCTGGATAGCCTCCCGACGTGCGTATCCACCACAATCCCCGGAATGCCGAATGCCTCCCCCAAGACCAGGTTCGCGGTCTTCCGGCCGATCCCGGGGAGGGAAACCAGGTCTTCGAGGGCCTTGGGGACCCGACCGTCAAATCGTTCCACCAGCCCGGCGGAGCATTCCTGCAGCGCCTTGGCCTTGTTCCGAAAAAACCCTGTAGGACGGATATCCTCCTCCAGCCGCTTGCGATCGGCCTTTGCAAACTCTTCAGCAGACCGGTATTTCCGGAACAGGTCCTGCGTCACCTGGTTTACCCGCTCGTCCGTGCATTGGGCCGATAGGATGGCCGCCACAAGAAGCTCCAGCGGGGAGGTGAAATGAAGCGCGGTCCGGGCCTCCGGATAGAGCTCGTCCAGAATTCGGAGAACGGCGGAGATCCTTTTTTCCTCTTCGTTTTTGCCCATGCTATCCACTCCTTTTTGCGTTGACACACGGGGTGTCCCCTTCCTATACTCCCCAAATTCGAGAGACCTCAATCCCCTTGGTTTCCCGGCAAGGACGCCCCGGGAACCACGACCCGAAATCGGAGAATCGCATCCATGATCACCCCGGAGATCATGCGGGAAAAGGCCGTGCGGCTTTTTGAAAACGACTACTATTGAGCCCAAGCCATCCTGGCCGTAGGCCTGGATATGATCGGCGAAGAGCAAGACGCGGATGTGGCCCTCCGGGCCATGGCCGGCGTCACCGGAGGATGTTACCGGGGAGATTTCTGCGGCGCCATCGCCGGCGCGGCCATGGCGGTGGGAGCTCTCTTCGCCAGAGCCAACCTCGACGAGATGGAAGACGCCCGCTTGTCGTCCACGGTACGAAAGATCTATGACCAGCTGAAGGACATTGCCCGTGAGAAATACGGGGATGTTCGCTGCGAAGACATCTCCAGCTGCAATTGGTACGACCGCGAGGACGTCAAGGCGCGTCGCGTCGACGGTCGCCGGGACGAATGCACACGGTTCGTCGGCGAGTGCGCCTATGTCTTGGGGAAAATCCTCCTGGAAGTGGTCGGAGAAGAAGAGATCATGATTCTCCAGGGAACCTCCTAGGAGGCTCAGGATTCTCCGAACCGTTTTCCTTTGCCGGGCGCGCCTGTGGGCGTATCCAGGGCCTGGAAAAACCTTTCCGCATCATGCTCATTATTGTAGAAGTGGGGCGACAGCCTGATCGTGTCCCCCCGCAGGGACGCGGCGACACCTCTGCGGGCCAGCGACAGGAAAACCTCGTTCGCATTTCCCGCCGGCAAAAAACTGAGAATGCCGGAGCGTTCCCCGGGTTCCATGGATGAGACGATCGCCAGTTTCCTTTCCGTCAGGCCTCCGGCCAGAAGATCCGTGAGTTCCTGTATGCGGGCGAAGGAGTTCTCAACACCCACTTCCTGCAGCAGTTCCACGGCCGCCCCCAGGCAGTGAATTCCCGCTGCATTCATCGTTCCCGTCTCAAAGCGCGCTGCATCCGGCTTGAGATCGAATCGGATCCGAAAGAAATCCTCGTCGCCCACCACGCTTTTCCATCCCACCCGTTCGGGTCGAATCTCGGCGTTCGCCTCCGAAGCAACGTAGAGGACCCCGCAGCCCATGGGTCCCAGAAGCCACTTGTGTCCCCCGGCAGCCAGGAAATGAATTCCGCACTGCCTCACGTCTGTGGGGATGGCCCCCAGGCTCTGGATGGCATCCACGCAAAGGAGAAGCCCTTTCCTCCGGCAAAAATCCCCCACGGCTTGCAGGTCGCACCGGAAGCCCGTGGCGAAATCCACGGAACTCACGGATACGAGTCTGACATTTCCTGAGAGCGCCTTTTCCATATCTCTCACATCAAACCGCCCGTGTCTTCTTGCGATCCTCCGGACGGCCACGCCCCGGCGATCGAGATTCATCCAAGGATAGATATTTGCGGGAAAGTCCGGGTCGGTGATCAGAACGGCATCCCCGCTATTCCAATCGATTCCATTGGCCACGGCAGACAATCCATCCGAGGTATTCCCGGTGAATGCGATCTCGAACGATTCCGCGTTAAGGAGTCCGGCCATCAGTTCTCGCACCTGTTCAATGCGATCCATCCAGTCGCGGAACGCCTCCGCACCGCGAAGGCTGAAATCCCGATAACACTCCTCGGAGGCCCGGAGAATCCTTTTCGACAACGGGGAGACGGCCGCATGGTTCATGTATGTCCGGCGTTCCGTGACGGGAAACTCCGCCCTGTATGCATTCAAGTCCGGCACGTTCGTCTCACCCGATCATTGAAAGGAGCCTACGGTTCGACCATCCATCCTCAACTTTCACTCCTCCTCTTTGAGATAAAAACGCCACTTGCAGAACAGGTCCTCCGGATGGGGGTCCGGAGGAGCGAAGAGGCAGTCCACCTGAATTCTCGGGTCCACCGCCTGAGCAAAGCTTGTGAACTCCCCCCGGTGCATTTCTTTGCATACGTACTCGTCCATCCCGCGCTTGAGCCGGGCATCCTGGGTTGGGCAGGACGGCACCGAGATGAGGAGTTCGTCCCCCGACCTCTCAAACTCGTATCCTACGAGGATGCACCAGGGGAAATACCGGAGGGCCTTGACAAATCCATCCAGCCCCTTGTCCGCAATCCCAAACTTCTCTATCAGGGCCTTTCCCGCCATCCCGGCGACCCGGCCCCAAACCTCTTCGTTAAGGCGCTCCGCGGTAGGCTCGTCGAAACGTTCCGCAACGTAGATAAACCAGAATGCATCCACGACTCGATAGTGCCAGAGCAGAAACTCAATATAGTTCCGGAGATCCTTCTCGTCCATGTCCTTGAATATCCTCAGGTCCAAAACGCACCTCCTCTTCTCCGCGTTGAAAACACGGCTATCCCCCTGAACGGGTCTTAAACGATAACTCTCACAGGAAAGCCGGCAATATCTCCGTATCCCATCGGAAGCGCCTACCCGCCCCGAGCAGGCCGGACCGGCCCCCGAAGCCGCTTCTTCTCTCCCCGCCGGCGCTTGGTCTCGAGCCGTCTCTTTCTGGACGCGAGACTGGGCTTGGTTCTGCGCCGCGGCTTGGGCTTCTCGGCGGCTTTGCGGACGAGATCTATCAGCCGCTCGAGGGCGTCTTTGCGATTCCGCTCCTGCGTCCGGAATCGACGGGCCTCAATGATCACCACGCCGTCCTCCGTGGCGCGACTCCCTGCCAATTGAACGACGCGCTTTCTCACCGCGGGGGGGAGTGATTCGGCCCGAGCCGCGTCGAAGCGGAGTTGTACCGCGGTCGCCACCTTGTTTACGTTCTGGCCCCCTGGGCCCGAGGCGCGCACAAAGTCCTCCTCAATGTCTTTTTCATTGATGAAGAGGGTTCGGGTTACGGGGATCATGGGCCTCTTCCGCCTCAGGGCCGGCCAGAGCAAAGATTTCAGAAACGAAAACGGCTATTTCTGAAAGGCATTTTAACGGCAGCGGACGCCTTTCACAAGCCAAAATGCCCCCGCCGGCTTCCTCCGCCCCTTCGTCCCCGCTCCGCCTCGGCTCCGCGCGAACGTCCTCATGGCCGCCAGGGAAAAAACAAAGGGGTTGTCCGAATCACTACAATTTTGTATATTTTAAGGGATAGGTTCCGCTCCCCGCGAGCGGACTTGCAGAAAGGAGGCCGACCATGGCCAAAGAGTTGAGCAGGACCAAGCCGGACGAGGTCGAATGCCTCTACGAAATTACCAGGGCCATCCACTCCACGCTGGATCTCAGGAAAGCGCTGTCACGCGTACTGGATATCCTTTCGGATCAGCTCGGGATGACGCGGAGCTCCATAACGCTCCTCAATCCGGAGACCGCGGAGATCTACATCGAATTGGCGCACGGCATCACCGCTTCGGCCAAGAGCCGGGGCCGCTACAAACTCGGTGAAGGAGTAACCGGCCGGGTGATCGAAACGGGAAGGCCCATGGCCATCCCTCACGTCAGCGACGAACCCCTCTTTCTGGACCGAACAGGTGCCCGGAGCGGCATTGACAAGTCGAAAATCAGCTTTGTTTGCGTTCCCATCAAAGAAAGCCGAAACGTCATAGGAGCCCTTAGCGTGGACCGTTCTGCGGACGGGGAAAGGCCTCTCACCGAGGATGTACGGCTTCTCACCGTTATCAGCAGCCTGATCGCCCAGAAGGCCTCTCTGCTCGAGAAGATCAACCGGGAGCAGGAGCAGCTCCGTGAGGAGAACATCCGGCTCCGAAAAGAACTCAACAAGAAGTATCGGTTCAGTAACATTATTGGAAACAGCCGAAAAATGCAGGAGGTCTTTTACCTCATCACTCAGGTGGCCAAAAGCAATGCCAACGTGCTTCTCCTCGGGGAGAGCGGAACGGGAAAGGAGCTGGTTGCCAATGCCATTCACTACAACAGCCTGAGGGCCGGGAAGCCCCTTGTAAAGGTCAACTGCGCGGCGCTGCCTGCAAACCTCGTGGAAGGAGAGCTGTTCGGATACGAACGGGGGGCCTTCACCGGGGCCGACCGGCAAAAGGCCGGCAAATTTGAGCTGGCCGACAAGGGCACCATCTTTCTCGACGAAATCGGCTCTTTGGCACTGGAAAGCCAGGGAAAGCTCCTGAGGGTCCTCCAGGAAAGGGAGCTCGAAAGGCTCGGGGCCACAAAAGTGATCCACGTGAACATTCGCCTGATCGCGGCCACCAATCAAGACCTGTCAAAAAACGTGGAGCAGGGGTCCTTTCGAGAGGACCTTTTTTATCGGCTTAATGTGTATCCCATATACCTCCCCCCGCTCAGAGAGAGGGAAGCCGACCTTCTCCTGCTTTCCGACTACTTCCTGGAAAAGTACGCGCAGGAGTACGGAAAAAACATCAAGAGAATATCCACCCCGGCCATCGAGGCCCTCACCCAGTACCACTGGCCCGGAAACGTTCGAGAACTGGAGAATTGCATGGAGCGGGCCGTCCTGCTCTGTGATGATCAGGTGATCCACAGCTACCATCTTCCTCCCACACTCCAGACCGCAACCGACACGGGAACGCAGCAAACCCAATCCTTCCAGGAAGCCGTGGAGCGGTTCGAGAGGGAACTCCTCATCGACGCTCTCAAAACAAGCCGCGGCAACATGCGCAAGGCCGCAAAGGACCTCCGCACCACGGAACGGATCTTCGGGTACAAGACAAAAAAATACGGTATTGATCCCAGGAGATACCGGTAGAAGATTCGAGTCTCCGCCTTGAGACCGGCGATTCCGCCGAGGGAGACTGAGTCGCAATTCGAAAAAAACGTCATTCCGAACGAACGATGCGAAGCAAAGAGAGCTCCCGAATGCAAAAAAATGTGATCATATCGTAAACGTACGGACCCCGGCTCGCGCCCCGTTTCACGGGACTTGGCCGGGATGACGAACTGCGAGACAGTCTGGGGGCCTGGTGGAATCTACCGAGCCCGGCGAGGAAATGACGGGGGTCTGCGTCTGCCCACGGTGCAAAAGGACCATCGGGGAAGGGCCTGCACCGGACGGACGGCTTGAGAACGGAAATGCGCCCGGACGCGTCTTGAAGCGGATTACAGGGTATTGTCCCGAGCGAGGCTGTGATAAAGGGCTTTCTGTATTTCCTTCATTTGATGCGGATCCACGACTTTCTGGCCTTCCAGGTCCCGAACATAGAAAACGTCGGCGATCTGATCTCCCTTTGTCGCGATTTTGGCGATACGAATGTCCAGCCGGAGGGCAAAAAGGGTCTGGGTAATCCGGTAGAGAAGCCCCACCCGGTCCTCAGCAAACACCTCAATGAGCGTAAAGAAATCAGAGGAATTGTTTTCCACCACCACCCGGGGTTCGGAGTCCTGCGCCGGTTTCAGGGTCTCCTTCAGGATCGACGGGGCGGCCTTTCGATCCAGGCGATAGTTCAAGGCCAGTTTTCCCGTAAACGTCCGAGAAAGTTGTTTCCGCACCCTGTCCCATTGTTCGACGGCCCGCAACGGATCCGGAGGAGAACCGACCTTAAAAAGATCCACGGCTGTACCGTCCCGCCACGTATACACATTCGCGGAAAGGACATTGATGTCGTTCAGCGCCAGAACGCCCGCGATATCGCAAAAGAGCCCGGGCCGATCCCTTGCCAGGACATCGAGATCCCAGCAGCGGTTGGAGGCGTCCTCTCGAACACGAAGAGAAACCGTATCGAAACCTGCGTTCTCCGGCACCCCTCGAAACCTCTTCGCTTCTTCGATGTGTTGGGCGATGTCGCCGGGGGGACAGTTCAAAAGATACCGCGGCGACATGACGTCGAAGAACGATTCCAGTTCCGGGAGGTTCATTCGGCCTCTCATCAGGCGCCCCACCTCTGTTTTCGTTCTGACAAGCTTTTGCGAAGCCTCGGGACCCGCCAGTTCGCCCTGTTCAAGTACGTGGAGGATCTTGAAGAAAAGCTCCTGGACGAGGTTCTCGATCCAATCGTTCCATGCCCGGGGGCCCGTGGCCTTGGCGTCCGCCCACGTGAGGAGATAAAGCATCTTGAGGCGGCCCACGTCGCTCACAATCTCGGCAGTCTGAACCACGACTTTTTCGTCATTCAGATCTCTCCGCGTTGCCGTCTCCACAAGGAGCAGATGCCATCGGACGAGAAAAACCACCGACTCCACCTGTTCCGCGCTCCAGCCTAAGCGCTCGAGAATGCCGCGGACAATACCCGCGCCCCTGACGGCATGGTCTTTCCCGTCCTTGCCGATATCGTGGAAAAGCGCCGCCACGAGAAGAGGAGCCGGGTCGTCGATTTCAGAGATCATGTCGAGAAGAAGCCAATCGCTCTTCCGGTTCAGACCCTTTAGATTCCTTACGGTCTCAATGAGATGGCGGCCCACCGGAAAGGTATGATAGGCGTCGAAGTTAACCCGGTTCTTGATCTTTTCGAACTCCGGAACAAACACATCGAGAAAACCGGTTTCAAACATTTGCTCCAGCGCCTGCGGCGCGTGTTCGGCTCTCAGGATGTCCAAAAAGGTCCGGACCGCCTCCTCGGAGCTTCGAAACCCCTCGTCCACGAGGTACAGAAACTCCCGCACCAGCCTTTGCCCTTCCATGGACAGTCGACGCCCCTCAAGGGCTCCGTAACGGAACCCCTTGATGAGCAGGAGAGGATCGTTGAGGATGGCGGTTGCGGAGTCAAAGATCAGCTCACCCCCTGCCTGACGAAGACCTTTTCCGAGAAAGGATTCCTCCGCGCCCTTGCCCGAGACATGCCTCTTGGGGACATGCGCGGCGAGAAACGACCGGTGTAAGCCCTTTATCGAGGCCATGGATGCGTGGAGACTTCCCATGAACCTCTCCACCCCCATTTGTCCTTCTCCGTCCATGAAGCCCAGTCGTTCGGCTATGGTCGGCTGGTGTTCGAAACCCAGCTTGTCCCGCCTTCTCCCCGAAAGATAATGAAGTTGATTTCTGGCCAACCAAATCAGCTCCAGATGCTCCATCAACTCGGCATATTCGGAGTGGGAAACCGCGCCAAGATATTCCAGGTCTCTCGGGTCTCTCAGTCCGTGAAATGCCTTGGCCAGCCACAGCATGTGGTGGTAGTCTCTGAGACCGCCGATCCCCTCTTTGAGATGCGGTTCAAGCAGGGAGCTTGCATCTCCCTTGCTTTCCATGCGGATTCCGTCCTGGTCTTGAAGCCAGCGGACGAAGCTCTTGGCCTTTTTTGCCACCACTTTTTTCTGGAGCCTGTCCCAAAAGTCGAGAAAAAGCCTGGAGTCGCCGCATACGAATCGCGCATCCATCAGGGAGGTGAGAACCTGGAAGTCGTCCCTCGAAAGCCGCTCACAATCCTTTATCGTTCTGACCGCATAGCCCAGGTCAAGACCCATGTCCCACAGCGGCAAAAACAAACCCTCGGAAAGCGGCTTGGCCTCCGCAGGAATCCGCACATCGAAAAGAATCATGACGTCCAGGTCCGAATGCAGGCAGAGTTCTTTTCGTCCATAGCCTCCGGCGGCTACCACCGCAAAAGATCGCCTGTTCCGAAAAAGGCGATGTGCCGGCTCGCTTTCCTCCAGCCCCGCCCTGAAATACCGGTCCGCAGTTTCGGTATATTCTTGCCGGAACGCCTCCCGCACGCCACCGGCGACGAATTTTGATATGAGGCGTTCCCGGCCGTTCTTAAACGCTTCCATGGTACGGATCATTTCCCACCGATCCGGCTGCTCCGGGCAATCTCCATGCGAAGGGCCTTCATGAATGCCGGAACAGGGCGGGACCTTTGTAGTCCATTTCAAGATGGAAACCCACAGGTGCCCGAAAAAGATTTGCGGCTGGACGCTAGATGGCGTCTTCTCCCGTTTCTCCGGTTCTCACTCGAAGGACCTCTTCAACCGGGAGGACAAAAACCTTGCCGTCCCCGATTTCTCCAGTGTACGCCTTTTGCCGGATCCCTTCGACGACTTCCGCCACCAGGGAGGAAGGCACAACGACCTCGATCTTGATCTTCGAAACAAAATCCACCTGGTACTCGGCGCCCCGGTAGACCTCCTTGTGGCCCCTTTGCCGGCCGAATCCCTTGACCTCGGTGACCGTAAGCCCCTTGACGCCCAGCTCGGCGAGAATCTCCTTGACCTCATCCAACTTGAACGGTTTGATGATCGCTTCAATCTTTTTCATGTCGTGCACCCCGCTTCCAATGACTTCAGACTTCTAAAGGCTGTAGCCCGCTTCGTTATGAAGACTGACGTCCATGCCACGGACTTCGTCTTCCTCGGTTACCCTTAATCCCATGGTCAGGTCAATCACCTTGAGGATAATGAGCGTCATGACAAACGCAAACACCATGGACGCGACAACGGAAACAAACTGCGTCCATAACTGTCCCGGATTGCCGAAGAAAAGGCCGTCCGCTCCGTCGGGATTGACCCCGGTGCTCGCAAAGAGTCCTGTAGCCAGTGCGCCCCAGGATCCTCCCAGGCCGTGTATCCCCACCACATCGAGGGAATCGTCATAGCCCAGTCTGGTCTTCAAGAGAACACCGCCGTAGCACACGGCGCCTGCCACCGCGCCGATAATGAGGGCGGAGACCGGGCCCACGAAACCGGAGGCGGGTGTGATCGCCACGAGGCCTGCCACGGCGCCGCTGGCCAAACCCAGGGTGGTGGGTTTGCTCCGATGCGACCATTCCATAAAGATCCATGAAAGGGCGGCCGCTGCGGAAGCCACATGCGTGACCACAAAGGCGTTTGCCGCCAGTCCGTTGGAAGCAAGCGCGCTTCCCGCGTTGAAACCGAACCACCCGAACCACA
>CAYVUX010000061.1:0-7308 GCA_964455075.1 uncultured Desulfobacteraceae bacterium
GCATTCTGACTGTACCAGGAGAATTATGTGCTTTATCCGATAGGCTTTTTCGGTTATACATGGGACGATTAAAGCTGGCTCTTCCTGAAAATGATTACCTCTTAGAATTCAGTCACCCGTCTTCGGAGCTTGTTCGCGGGCAAGCCCGCTCCTACAGGAGGATCGGAAGTCTGTCAGGCCAACATCAGGATGCCAAGCTTTTTGATTCCCCTTCAAAGACATAAGCATGCGAAAACCGGATGATTAGGTACTCATTTTCCGGAAGAACCGAAATTCCTCCTTGCTTTCAGGCTAGGCCCGAGCAAACAAATGCTTTATGCGTCCCGCACGCTTCAGCGATTGCTCGCCTTTTAGAAACAATTATGTTCTTGATCGAATAGGCTTTTTCGGGTATACACAGGACAATTAAGACGCCGAGCCGCCATCTTATCCGGCCAAAAACGTGACGTGAGATGCCCGAAGTTTCATTCCAAAACGTAACCAAATACTTCACCTACGGACTCAAGCGCCAGAAGGTGCTGGACGCGCTGAACCTTGAAGTCAACAAGCGGGAAATCGTGGGGTTCCTCGGCCCCAATGGGGCCGGCAAGAGTACTTCCATCAATATCGCCCTCGATTTCATACGGGCGGATGAGGGGGAGGTGCGGATCAAGGGCCGGCCTTCCCGGGAAGCCGCCTCCAGGAAGCCCCTCGGATACATGCCAGAACACCCCCATTTCTACGAACAACTCACGGCCAGGGAGCTTCTGGAGTTCGGAGGACTGGCCTCGAGGGTGGGCCGTACGGGCCTGAAGGCAAGAATTGAGGAGATTCTCGACAAACTTCAGCTCCTCCACGTGATCAACCGTCCTGTACGCACGTTCTCCAAAGGGATGAAACAGCGGATCGGCCTCGCGCAGGCCATAGTCCATGATCCCGAGATCCTTATTCTGGACGAACCCATGTCCGGCCTGGATCCCCTTGGAAGAAGGTTGGTCACGGGCCTCATACTGGAGTTTAAGGAAGGCGGCAAAACCATATTCTTCAGCTCGCACATTCTGACGGACGTGGAAACCCTGTGCGACCGAATCGCCGTGATCCACCAGGGCCGTCTTCTCTATTGCGGAAACATCGAGGACTTCCAAAGGGAGTCGGAAACGCTTGAAGAGGCCTTTGTCAAAGAAATTGAGGGACAAGAGTGAGGGTTTTTCCTGCAAAGGGGGAGGCGTCAAGGTAATCCGTTAAAAGGGGGATGAGAAGATCCATAATCCAGGAAAACGCCATCGTTTCGGGGACCCCTGGATCCCGGATCGCGCCCTGCTTCACAGGTCTTGTCCGGGATGACGAATTACGACATATCTCGAAATCCGAAGTTCAGTAGGATTCTGAATCCCTGATAGACTGGATGCCTCCGTATCAGGTAGGGGGCAGGCTCATCGGGGACCCCGCGAACTGCACGGGACAGGCCGGCATGACGACTGTTACAGTTTACGGAGCTACCAGCCAAAACTTGTTCAGGTTTTGCAAAGGTCTCAGAGACTGTGTCGTAATTCGGAAAAACGTCATTCCGGACGACCGAGGCGAAGCAAGGGAGATCCGGAATTTAGGAAAACGCCATCTTTTCGGGGATCTCTGGATCCCGGATCGGGGCCTGTCCCGGACTCCGATCCGGGATCCGGGATGACGGAGACCGGCATAGCCGGCTCACATGGCCACGCCCATAGGGCGTGAATTTTTATAGCAAATTAAAACGGGAGAGAAAATCCGCCGATGTTTCCCATATGGCTCATCATGAAAGTGACTTTCAAGGAAGGGATAAGGAGTCGCGTCCTGTTCGGGATCGGCCTCATCGCACTCCTCCTTTTTGCGTCCAATATGGTGCTCACAAGGCTTTTTTCCTTCGAGCTCGGGAAGGTCATGGTGGACATTGCCTTTTCGGCGCTTTCCCTGGCAGGCTTGTCCGTTATTTTTTTCCTGGGCATCGGTCTCTTGAGCCAGGACATCCACAACAAAACCGTGTACATGGTCATCAGCCGACCGGTCACAAGGGGGCAGTACGTACTGGGGAAATTCGGAGGGCTCGCGCTTATCCTTCTGGTTGTGATGGCGATTCTGGGGTCTTTGGCCTGCCTCTCCTTCCTGATCAGCCAAGAGCTTATTAAAGGTGTGTCACTTCCAAGAAATTTCGCCTGGACAACCCTTATTGCCACCGTGTCCTTCAATTTTCTCGCTTTGCTGGTGGTTTTGTCATTCGCATTCCTGTTCACCCTCTTTTCTTCCAGCATGTACCTGGCCATGCTCTTCACCCTTTGCGTGTATTTTATCGGCAACAGCCTCGAGACCATTGTAAAGGTTCTGGTAAAGGGAGACTTCATCCAGACGGGAACGGGATTTGTCTCCATGATGAGGGTGATCACGTGGTTCTTTCCCAACCTGTCCGCGTTTGACCTCAAAACAAGCCTCGCCTACGGCCTCCCTCAGGAATCCGGGTATCTTCTATGGACGACCCTTTATGGGTGCACCTATGCGGGTCTCATGATCCTTCTCACCCTGATGGTCTTCCGGAGAAAGGATGTGTGCTGAGCGATGAAGAAGGTCTGGATCACCGTCCTCCTTTTCGCGGTCCTCCTGGCGGTTTATTTTCAGAGTGCCGTGAAAGTGCAGAGTTTTCGCGAGGGGCTGGATCCCACCCAAACGGTTTCTGCGCTCATGGTGAAACCCGAGGCCCTGGAGATTGTGGGCGGCGAATTTCGCGGCATCCTGGCCGACTATCTTCTGCTTAAGGCTTCGACCTTTCTGGGAAGCCGCTACAACACCAAGGAGTCCGATTTGAAGGCCGTGTCCGTCCTTTTCGGCCAGTCTCTTGCGCTGGACCCCTATTTTTTTCAAACCTGCTATTTCATCCAGGCATTTCTTCCCTGGGGAAGCCGCATGGTCAAGGAGGCTATTGAGCTCCTCGAAATCTCCAAGAATCACCGCTATTGGGACTGGGAGCCCCCGTACTACATCGGGTTTGACTACTTCTATTTCCTCCACGACAACCTCGCCGCCTCGCGTTATTTGATGGAGGCCTCCGAACGCCCGCATGCCCCGCCTCTCCTGGCCATGCTCGGAGCCCGCCTCTCCCAAAGGGCCGGACAGACCCGGGCCGCCATTGTGTTCCTACAGACCATGGCAAAAAGAGAAGAAAGAGAGGTTGTCCGCAAACAGATTCTCAAACGGATTGACGCCTTGAAAGGCGTGCTGGTGCTGGAAAAGGCGATCGCCGCCTTCGAGTCGAGGTTCGGGCATCCCCCGGAAACCCTCGGCGAACTGGTCGACTCCGGGATCCTTGAAAAGATCCCCAAGAATCCCTACAAGTCCGCGGATTCTTATAGCTATGAAAATGGAGAAATCGGATTTTAAGGTTCATCCGGTTTTTGCGTACTTTTTGGAATTCGGATAGCTCGAAGGGGAATTTGCCAGTTTTAATGTGTTCTA
Organism: uncultured Desulfobacteraceae bacterium; assembly: GCA_964455075.1. Lineage (GTDB taxonomy): Bacteria > Desulfobacterota > DSM-4660 > Desulfatiglandales > Desulfatiglandaceae > CAYVUX01. Next base: position 3,460 of record CAYVUX010000061.1, read on the forward strand.
CTTCAGAGGGAATTCGGCCCGTCCGGAGCTTGTTCGCGGGCAAGCCCGCTCCTACAGGGGGATCGAAAGTCTGTCAGGACAAAATCAGAATGGCAGAATTTCGCATTGTGAACCTTGTTGCATACTACGACTCGAACGCTTTCCGACACGCTTGGAGAGCTTTTCATAACCTCCTCATTTCTAACGAAAACTGGTTCCCAATGGTGCCGGAGTTTGTTCGTCCTGAGGGAAAACGGCCAGTTTTGCGTTATGGAGTGAAACCGCCCGTTCGCTTCGCTCACTTGATTAAAGGGATACAAGGGATATTTTGTCCTTGGCCGATACTGGCCAAGGACAACCTCCATGCCGCTGCGCGGCAGGGGGGAAGCTCTGTGGGGCATCCAGAATATTCGGAATTCGGAACTACTGGATTCCGGCCTTCGAGGCTGTGTCGCGATGCGTCATCACGGATCCCGGATCGGCATCCGGGACAGGGCGCGATTCGGGATCCAGAGATTCACGAAAAGACAGCGCTTTTCTGGATTCCGGATCTCCCTCGCTTCGCCTCGGTCGTCCGGAATGACGTTTTGTAGAACCGCGACACAGCTTCCTCGTGGGAATGAAAGCGTATACCACCGGACATCAATGCCACGATTTCTCGTGTTCTTTCAAAGGCCTCGGATTTGGCCGGGATGACGAAAGCGCCGATGATCTGGGAACTGGAGCAGTGGGCGGGATATTCTTGCGGCTGATTTCGGACTTCCCTTTATTCCGGGGATTCGTTGGAGGATTGCGAATCGACTCCGAGTTTGTCCAATCTGTATCTCAGGGACCTCATGCTGATCCCCAGAATCTCCGCGGCCTTTTGTTTGGATCCTTGCGCCATCTGTATGGCTTTTAGGAGGTATTCCTTTTCGATTTCGGCAAGCACCTCGTCGAGTTGGATTCCGTCGGAGCCCAGATCGAATCTTCGCCGGTCATGGTGCGGTTGTTTCTCCCGAAACGTGGACAGGGTAAGACTTTCCGGAAGCACAATATTGGAGGTTTCAAGAGTCACACTACGCTCCACAATATTCTCGAGCTCCCTGACATTTCCGGGGAAAGAATACTGCCCCAGGATGTCCATGGCGTAGGCCGAGATCTTGCGGATGTCCTTGCCAATCTCCACGGAAAATTTTTCCAGGAAATGCTGGGCAAGGAGAGGCAGGTCCCCCTGCCTCTCGCGAAGGGGGGGCACGGCAATGTGGATGACGTTCAGCCGAAAGTAAAGATCCTCGCGGAACTTCTTCTCGATCACTTCCTTTTCCAAATCCTTGTTCGTAGCCGAGATAAACCGGACGTCCACGCTCCTCTCATCGGTTCCTCCCACGGAAGTAAAGGTTCTCTCTTGAATGACCCGGAGCAGCTTCACCTGCATGGCCGGACTGAGTTCCCCCACCTCGTCCAGAAAGACCGTCCCCCCGTGGGCCGTAGCAAAGAGCCCCTGCTTGTCCGATACCGCTCCCGTGAATGCGCCTTTCTTATACCCGAAAAGCTCGCTCTCAATCAAATTCTCCGGGATCCCGGCGCAGTTGATCACCACAAAGGGTCTCTCATTTCGGTCGCTCAACCGATGAATGGCCCGAGCGACCAGCTCCTTGCCCGTGCCGCTCTCCCCGGATACCAGAACGTTGGTCTTGGTTCTTGCAACACGCCTGATGAGATCGTACACCCTTTTCATCTGAGGACTCTCCCCCACCAGGCAATCAAAATGATACCGCTTCCTGGAGTCGTCCTCCTCCCTTGTATCCGGGCTTTTCCGGGCACTCAATGCATCGCGGACAATTTTTTTGAATTCCAACACGTTGAAAGGCTTCGGCACATAGTCGTAGGCACCCTCCTTCATGGCTTCTACAGCCGTCTCCGCCGTGGCGTACGCGGAAATCAGAACCACCATGGCACCGGGAGATATCTCCTTGGCCTTTCTGAGCACTCCTATCCCATCGATCCCTCTCATCCGGATATCCGTCACAACAAGGTCAAAAGGGGTTTTCTCGAGTATCTGACAGGCCTCTTCGCCATCCTCGGCAAAGCTTACCTCATAGCCTTCCTCGGTCAACATGATATCCAGAAACTCGCGCATGCTTTTCTCATCATCCACGACGAGAATGTGCGACTGCTCTTCTCCAGACAATCTTGCCTCCGACCATGGTCAATTCGTTTCTCCCCTTCATGATTCTGCCGAAAAAGGGAGAATTTTTGCTCTTGGACAGGATGTCTTCTTCCCGAAACTCGTATTCTACGGACATGTCAACCAGCGCCAGATCGGCCGGATTCCCCTCTTCCAGTGTTCCTCCGGGGACCCCGAGAATCGTTGCGGGATTGCATGTCAGCTTTCTGACAGCCTCCTCGAGTTCAAGCACGCCCTCTCGCACCAGATCGAGGGTGAGCGGCAAAAGGCTTTGAAGCCCTATCAGACCGAAAGCGGCCTTCTCAAACTCCACATCCTTGTCCAGGCGGCTGTGGGGGGCGTGATCCGTTGCAATCACATCAATCACACCACGCGCCAGCCCGCCTTTTATCGCGCGGACATCATCCTGGGTCCTCAACGGAGGGTTCACTTTTGCACGGCCATTGTATCCCATGACTGCGTGATGATCCAGGGTGAAATAATGGGGCGCCGTCTCCGCGGTCACCGGGATTCCCGCGTCTTTCGCCCTCTCGATCAACCCTACTGAGCCCCTTGTACTCACATGCGCAATGTGGACAGGGGCGCCCGTAAGTTGCGCCAGGGCAATGTCTCTGAATACCATAATCTCTTCAGAGGCAGCCGGTATCCCTTGCAAACCCAGGCGGGCGGAGACCGCTCCCTCATGCATAACCCCGCCCCTTGAAAGGCCCGGATCCTCGCAATGGGAAATCACCGGGAGACCGACCCCAAGTGCATGCTCCATGGCCTTTCGCATGAGCCCGCTGTCCACAACCGGCCTTCCGTCATCCGAAACCGCCACGGCGCCGGCTTCTCTGAGCTCCACAAAGTCCGTAAGCCTCTCCCCGGATTGACCCAGCGTAATCGCCGCCACCGGGTAGACCCTCGCCAGACCCACCTTTTCCGCACTCTCGAGGATCTTCTCCGTGACCGCCCGGCAATCATTCGGAGGGCGCGTGTTGGGCATGCAGGCCAGGGACGTAACCCCTCCTGCGACCGCCGCTCTTGATCCGCTCTCGATAGTCTCTTTGTGCTCCTGTCCCGGCTCTCTTAAATGGACATGCATGTCCACGAGCCCCGGGACAATCAGCATACCGGAGGCATCAATGGCATCTACATACGACTCTTCTCCAAGGCTCCCGGGAGGCAGGATCCGGGCAATGCGTCCCTTTTCCACAAGGAGGTCGCGCTCGTTTACGGTTCCCTTTTTGGGATCAACCAGCCGTCCGGACTTGATCAGCAATGCCACGTTGGAGAATTCTCCTTAATCTTAATCCTTGAGACCGAGAGGATGGTTATTTTCGATTGCGACCCCGATTTCGATTTCGATTACCTCAACCACAAACCATCGCCTCTTTTCCTCGATTCCGGATCTCGCTTTGCTTCGCGTCGGTCGTCCGGAATGACGTATTTTTCGAATTGCGACACAGTCACTTCCGCCGGGATGACGGAAAAAAAGCAGGCGGATCGGAGCTTGTTCGCGGGCAAGCCCGCTCCTACAGGTCGGAAGTCTGTCAGAGCAAAATCAGAATGCCGCAATTTTTCATTCCCCTTCAAAGAATGAGGATGCGAAAACCGGATGAAACATTTGTTTTGGCAACCATTAGGCTCTCATTTTCCGGAAAAACCTCTTTTCCTCGATTCCGGATCTCGCTTTGCTTCGCGTCGGTCGTCCGGAATGA
>CAYVUX010000061.1:7408-12251 GCA_964455075.1 uncultured Desulfobacteraceae bacterium
GCCGCAATTTTTCATTCCCCTTCAAAGAATGAGGATGCGAAAACCGGATGAAACAAAAAAAGGGCCTTGAAGGACCGCAAGCGGCCCCAAGGCCCTGAATAGGAGGGCGGGTGAGAATACTTCGCATCTGTTCTATTCCTTGGTTGCTTCCCCGCCGGTCTCTTCCTTTTCTTTCTTGGGCGCCTTTGCCTTTTGCTTGGAAGCGTCCGATTTCTTCGCTGCGGTCGGCTTGGAACGTTTCTTTTTTGTTCTCCCTGATTTCTTTCCTTCCTCAGGAGGAATCAACTGCACCACGGAGAGAAGCGCTCCGTCGCCTTTTCGCTCTCCCTTTTTCACGATCCGCACGTATCCACCTTGCCGATCCAGGAACCGCTCCTTCAGGTCTTCGAAGACCTTGTGCGCCACGGTCTTGTTCTGGAGATAGGACAGGGCCTGGCGCCTTGCATGGAGGTCCCCCCTTTTGCCGAGAGTGATCATCTTTTCTGCAATGGGGCGGATTTGTTTCGCTTTCGCGTCCGTGGTGACGATCTCATCATGCTTCAGGAGGGAAGTCACCATGTTTCTCAACAGGGCCCTGCGATGGCTCGAGTTGCGCCCCAGTTGTTTGCCGGCCTTCCGATGTCTCATTGATCCTCACTCTCTTTCTTCGCTTCTTCTTTCTCTTCCTCCTTTTTGCCTGAAGGAGGAAAATTGTCCAGTTTCATACCCAGAGAAAGCCCCATTTCATCAAGAATGGTCTTAATTTCATTCAAAGATTTTCTGCCGAAGTTCTTGGTCCTCAGCATGTCTGCTTCTGTTTTCTGTACCAGCTCACCGATGAGCGTAATGTTGGCATTCTTGAGGCAGTTTGCAGATCGCACGGACAATTCGAGTTCGGATACGGGCCGGAACAAATTCTCGTTCAATTTCTCTCCGCCCTCATCGTATTCATCCTCGCTGGGCTCCGGCTCCTCTTCGAAGTTGATGAACGGGTTCATCTGCTCCTTCAATATTTTGGCCGAATAAGCAAGGGCGTCCTCAGGAGTAACACTGCCGTCGGTCCAAATCTCGAGTGTCAGCTTGTCATAATCCGTGATCTGGCCCACCCTCGCATTGGTGACCACATAGTTCACTTTCCTGATGGGAGAAAACACTGCATCCACTGGGATGACGCCGATATCCTGCTCCTTTTCCTTGGTTCGCTCGCTGGGCACATACCCTTTCCCCGTCTTGATCACCATCTCCATGTCCAGGTTTGCTTCCTTGTTGAGAGTGGCGATATGCTGATCGGGGTTCATAATCTCCACAAGACCGCGTGTATCAATATCCGCCGCCGTCACGATTCCCTCTCCCTTTTTGGAGAGCTGAATCACGGCTCCCTCGGAATCCACGATCTTCAGCCTGACCTCCTTGAGGTTCAGGATGATGTCGGTTACGTCCTCCAGCACCCCGGGTATCGTCGAGAATTCATGCAGGACGCCGTCAAATTTTACCGCCACAATGGCTGCTCCCTGCAGAGACGAAAGGAGGACACGCCTCAGGGAATTTCCCATCGTAAGACCAAACCCTCTTTCGAGCGGTTCACAAACGAACTTTCCGTAGAAATTCGTGTACGTGTCGTGATCCACCTCGATCCGTTTGGGTTTGATCAATTCCCGCCAGTTTTTGCTCTTTAGATCTACCAAAAAAGCCTCCCCCAATTTCATTAAAGTGGTATTGTAGGATGCCCAATATTGAAGTTAGATGGTTTCAATCCAGAAACGGGGCTTGGCAGCCCTTGAGAAACGCCTTCCTTTCTGCATTGGAGACTTGTAGCAGCCGTCTTGTGTTTCTGAATGCCTACCAGATAGGGTCTCCTGCCGGAAACCAAAATGACACCAGAACTTCATAGCTTTCAAATCACGAAAACAGCTTGGCAAAGAGCCCTGATCGCCGATTTCAACGCGCATGGCCGGCATCTATTTCGAATACAACTCTACGATCAGCCGTTCCTGAATCGGCATGGTTAACTCTTCCCGATTCGGGATCGCCTTCAGTGTGCCCCGGAACTTGTCCTTGTCCACCTCAATCCAGTTTGGAACTCCACGCCGGACGACGGTTTCCATGGCTTCGAGAATCTGCGGGACCTTCTGACTCTTTTCCCTCACCTCAACCACATCTCCAGGCTTCACATGAAAGGAAGGAATGTTGACTTTACGCTCGTTCACCATAAAATGGCTGTGCCTGACAAGCTGCCTCGCCTGATTCCTCGAAGCAGCAAAACCCATTCTGTAGACGATATTATCGAGCCTGGATTCCAGGAAGATCAACAGGTTTACGCCGGTGATGCCTTTCTGCCTTTCCGCGCGATAGTAGTACCCTCTAAATTGCTTCTCCAGAAGGCCGTAGATCCGCTTCACCTTCTGCTTTTCCCTCAGCTGAATCTTGTAGTCGGAAAATTTTCCGGCGCGCCTCTGTCCATGCTGGCCCGGTCCGTAAGGCCTCCTTTCAAAGGCGCACTTGTCCCCGTAACATCGGTCGCCCTTCAAGAACAGCTTCAAATTCTCACGCCGGCAAAATCTGCATGATGATCCAATATATCTTGCCAAAATCCGTCCTCCTAAAATTCCTCAGGTTGTCCGGGCTTCTTTCGAATTCCACAGTCTCCGGTTATGCGTAGAAAGAGATGGTTTCCCTCTCCCCAACCCGGGCAGGGTCACACCCTGCGCCTCTTGGGAGGCCTGCACCCGTTATGTGGGATCGGCGTCACATCTCGAATTACGCTGACTGTAAAGCCGTCCACCTGAAGTGCCCTCAGTGCCGCTTCTCTTCCCACTCCGGGGCCTTTTACCCGGACTTCAGCCACCCTCATCCCCTGTTCCATGGCCTGTTGGACGGCGTCCTTGGCCGCCAATTGTGCCGCAAATGGAGTGCTTTTTCGCGAGCCTTTGAATCCGGCCCTGCCCGCAGTGGACTGAGCGATGACATTTCCATTGGTATCCGTAACCGTCACAATCGTATTATTGAATGTGGACTGGATATGAACGATCCCCGTGGGGACATTCTTCTTCTCTTTCCTGGCCCTGCCTCTCTTCCGTGCGGTCTTCGCCATGCTTCCCTTTCCTCAAGTCCTATTTTTTCTTCCTGGTCATCACGGCCCTTCGGGGCCCTTTTCTCGTCCTGGCATTGGTTGAGGTCCGCTGCCCTCTCACGGGCAGGCCTTTCCTGTGCCGCAGACCCCTGTATGCCCCGAGATCCATCAGCCTCTTTATGCTCATAGAAGTGTCCCGCCTCAGATCTCCTTCCACCTTGTACTTCTCATCGATCACCCGGCGGATACTCGTGATCTGATCGCTCGTAGCATCATCGGACTTGATATTCCGGTCCACTCCGGCTTCGGAGAGTATCTCCTGCGAAGAACTTCTGCCTATTCCGTAAATATAGGTCAGGGCAACTTCAAGTCTTTTTCCCCTCGGTAGGTCGACACCCGCAATTCTTGGCAATGTGTACTCCTCTTTTCAAAAATCTGAATGATAAGTTCTTGCCGGATGCCATGGAAAAGAGCCCTTTTGCCATTCTCCTCTTTTCCAGGTTCCGTCCAATGATAACCCTGAAAAACAACCCTTGCTACAGGTTCCCATCCATAACCCATTGCGTTTTGTACGGAAAACTCACAAACGTTCCAAAAGCCCTTCTAGACGCCACCCCAATCCCGACGTTCGTATCCGATAGAGCCGCGCAAAATGCCGGTCTTCTTCCCAGGGCTTGCCAGCCAGATACGATGAAATCTCCTGGAGCTTGGGGAAAAAACCAAAATCTAGCGCCTTAGACCCCGGATTCATATCGCAGAATGCCCCGGCAGTGAATTCACGGTCACCCCTGCCTCTGTTTATGCCTGGGGTTGATACAGATGACTCGAACAACCCCCTTTCTCCTAATGATTTTGCAATTCCTGCATATTCTTTTTACAGAAGGTCTTACTTTCATAACGTGGAGCGCCTCCAATCACAAGTCAATGTGGCCCCAAGGTTTACGTGACTCCCCGATAGACAATCCTGCCCCTCGTCAAATCATACGGGGACAGCTCAACAATCACCTTGTCACCCGGAAGGATCTTAATAAAATGCATCCGCATCTTCCCGGAAATATGGGCCAATACCCGGTGTCCGTTTTTCAACTCCACCCTGAACATGGCGTTGGGAAGGGTCTCAATCACCACTCCTTCCACTTCTATGGCTTCTTCCTTTGCCATATGGCATTCCCCGCTTGGAAGCGCAGCAGCGATCCACAATTCCTCAAACGCCTCATTGTCGGATCAGCACCGGCGAATCGCTGCTCTCCCGGACCGTAACCCCTTGTTTTCCGTTCGGCGGTCTCTCCCCTATCTTCCCTTGCCGAAACCCTTCTTCATAAAACCCTCATAGTGTCTGGTCAGCATGTGGGATTCGATTTGATTGGTTGTATCCATTGCTACGCCCACAACAATGAGGATCGCCGTACCGCCAAAATAGAATGGAACATTGAGTTTGTAGATCAAAAACTGCGGCAAAATGCATATGGCGGAGACATAAATCGCGCCACTAAACGTTATACGTGTCAGCACACGGTCAATATATTCGGCGGTGTTTTTCCCCGGTCGAATTCCCGGAATGAAGCCCCCGTATCTCTTCATGTTGTCCGCCACATCCACCGGATTGAACTGCACAGCGGTATAAAAGTAACAGAAAAAGAAAATGAAAATCACATACAGTAAGCTATAAACGATGTGGTCGGGGCTCAAAAAATCGACGATGTATTGGAGCCACGGAAACTGGTCCGTGCTCAGAAAATTGGCAATGGTAGCCGGAAACATAAGAACCGCCGATGCAAAAATAACCGGTATCAT
>CAYVUX010000062.1:0-12248 GCA_964455075.1 uncultured Desulfobacteraceae bacterium
GCTTTTCAAAAAAGAAAGAAATGTCCCTGTTGGAAGTCTTCATGAAAAGGAAAGAATTCTGCCTTCTTCCATGTGTCGAGGTGTCGTGCCGGTTGACCGGATTCCCATAGCCGGGGAAAAGCCGGTCGTCTATCTCAAGGCCAGGGCCTTTTCAGGACAAATTTCCTGGCGGCAGAAACAGGCAATGCAGGTTTCCGGTTCCACCTCGGGAATGTCGTCCTTCATAGAAAGTGCTGAGACCGGGCATTGATCAACGCACGTCCCGCAGCCTTGATGACGGTCTCATAGGACGCCGGCTGGATCAATACTCCGGCCATGTTGTGAGGCCCTCCAAATGTTGACGATCGGAATCACTACTCTCTGATTACAGATTAGGGGGCACCGGTCCAGCTTGTCAAGGCAGGAAGGAGGGAAAGTCTTGCCGCCGAAAGGATGCACCCTGGGGCTGTTGTGCGCGTCTCGGGGCTTGTGATACAATGATTTTCGAAAATGCGCTGTACAAGGGAAACCCACCTCACGGGAGGGCGCCATGAAAAAGGTCAACCTTTACCAGGAAAACGATTTCGATGAAATCCAGATGAAAAGGCTGCTTGTCCACGATTCCCCTTATTTCAAGATTCTCAACTTTAATTTTAATCCGGGCCAGGAACTGCCGGTCCACAGCCATGACGTGGAAGGGCAGTTGACGATCGTGGTCATTGAAGGCGAGGGGGAATTTCTGGGCAAGGACGGCGAGGCCGGCCCCGCACTTCCGGGTGACGTGCTGATTTCGGAGATCCGAGAGCCGCACGGAGTGCGGGCGAAAGGCCGCATGAGGGTGCTGGTAACCATTGCCCCTCCCATATAGGAAGCAAGGCCTCCATTCAGCGAGGTTTACGGAAGGCGGTTTGGATTGAGGCAAAGACTTCGCCTCAGCGGTCCCTGAAGGGCGGCCCTTGTCGGCGTTCCCTGGAGAGACTTCGGGAAAGAGGCCTTTTTTGCTTCGGTTATCCCTGCCGTTAAATGTCTTTGAAGTCCGTCCCCTTTACGGTCACGCCCAGCTCCCGGGCTTTGGCGCGGAACTCTTCGATAAGCGGCGCAAGATGCCGGCGTTGCTCCTCGCGGTAAATCAGGTGGAGGGCAAGCGTCTTGCGTTTTTCGGTGCGGGACGCCCGCATCTCCTCCAGTCCCCATTCCCGGGCCAGTGGACGCAAATCGTCCAAAGCTTCCTTCATGTCCTTGTAGCGTTCTTCGGGCATTCGTTTGCAGGCTTTGACGATAAACCGCCGAAGGCCTCCCGGAAGATCGGGAACAGCCTCCGAGGGATCCGGAATTTCCTGCTCGAGGTGAAGTTCCCATGTCTTGCCGATGTCGGCCTCAGGATACGGCCGCTTGCCCGTCACCATTTCGTAGGCCGTGATGCCAAGGGCATAGACGTCTGTGCGCGGGTCCAGAGGCAGGCTTTCGATTTGCTCGGGCGCCTGGTAGAAGGCGGTCCCCGCGAAGTCGAAGACTTCCGAACCGCACGGGCAGGCCAGACCGAAATCCACGACCTTGACCCTGCCTGAGGGAAGGATCAAGAGGTTTCCCGGTTTGACGTCCTGGTGCACGATGCCTTGGTCGTGAGCATATTTCAATCCAGAACAGGCCTGAATGAGTATACGAACCGTATCCCGAAAGGGTATTCCGGTCGTGTTTCTGATCAGCTCCCGCAGGGAGAGTCCGTCCAGAAATTCCATGATAATAAATAGAGTCCTGTAGCGTTCTTCAATATCGTAAATCCGGACGATGTTTTTATGGTTGAATCGGGCGATGAGCCGGGCCTCTTCCCGAAATTTTGTTTGGAAATCCGGATCCATCGCCAGGTCGTGCTTCAGCATTTTGACGGCGACCTGCATGTTCAGATCGCGATGAAGACCCTTGTACAAAATGCTGAAGCCGCCCCGTCCGACGATATCGGTAATCATGTATTTTCCGATCCGGCGGTCAGCGGTCATATGAGCGGAAGCAAACCGGTCGGCAACGATTTCCGTCAGAAAATTCCTTAAATCCGGATCTTTTCTGGACAGGGCCTCAAAGGTTTCTCTGCTTAATTCCCAGAGGGTCATGTCGGTTTCGGCCCTTACGTTGGCGTTGCGGGGCTCTCCGGTAAGTATGGCCATCTCTCCCACGAACTCTCCCCCGCGATGCCGGTAGACGGGATACAAGGCACCGCTTTTCTCGACTTCCGCAACACAGGAGCCCCGTTGAATGAGGTAGCACATATCCCCGGGGTCTCCCTGAGAAATGAATCGCTCCCCGGCCTTCACGCGCACGCGCGTTATATTGTTGAGAAGGAAGCACACCGATGCCCTGGAAAGGGATTTCAATAACTGGGTTCGTCGGAAAAATTGATAGTCTTGGGGAGATGGGATGGGGATTTCCCCGGTTCCGGATGGATTCAGAAGTTTGGGCGGGGCCTCAGCATCAAGGAATCTGACGCCGAGCCGTTCTTCTTCCGCGCTCCCGGACTCTTTTCGAATCCAGGCGGTTTCGACGGAAAAGAGATCCCAGCCGTGCTTCTCGGAATTGTAGACCCCCAGATAAAAGACCCCCTTCGGAGCTTCACGGATCCGTCCCCTGAGGCCGGCGCCGCCCGCACTCCTGTCCAGGACGTCCACATATATGCGTGTCGGGAGGCTTTTTGCTTGATGGTTTTCCGACCGGTTGTCTCCCTGGGCCGGGATCAAGAGACCCACCTCAGGAGGATCAAGGAGTTCTCGGGGTTGATGCCTTCGATCTTCAGGGATTCCCATGAAAGGCCACCTCCTCGTCCGTCCTGATTTTGAGGGAAAACACAAAATTTTTCAAGGGCCTCCATTCGAAAGGAAGATGTCGGTTTGAGCAGAGGCGAACAATCGGAAGACGATATGCACATTCTTCGACAGGAGTTGACCCGTCAATGACCATAGGGGGGGCCTTTTTGTTCGGCCTCAGGAAAAAACGACATGAAATTCCTGCGCGGATCTTGCGCAAAGCGCGTTTTCGCCCGGGCCGGGGCCGGCCGCACCAGCCCGGATTCCCGGCGATCCCGGGGGGCCGCACCGCGTGGTACGCTTGCAATTGCGGAAACGGTTGGATACGATGGCAGGGTATCGAAACAACTTTCCGGAGATTCCCTATGGCAGAAGATGTGCGCTGGCTAAGAACGCATTGTGCGAGAATGGACCACGGAGGATGTGCCCTCCTGGTGGGGGTGAAGGGCAATCGTATCGTGAAGGTCAAGGGAGATCCCGAGGGATTTTTGAATCGAGGCTACGTGTGTCAGAAAGGACTCGCCTCCGCGGATCGTCTGACTCATCCGGATCGCCTGAAGCACCCTTTAAAGAGGGTGGGGAACCGGGGGGAAGGCAGGTGGCGGCAAATCCCGTGGAACGAGGCTCTCGATGAGATCGCGGATCGGTTCCGACGCATTAAGGCGGAGCACGGAGCAAAAGCGGTTGCTTTCGGAGTGGGCATGCCCAAGGGCCTGGACCATTTTGTGCTGATCCGTCTCGCCAACCTCTTCGGCTCTCCCAATGTCGTGGCTTCCCAGGACGTGTGCCATGCCCCGAGGGAGATCTCCGGGGTCCACACCTGCGGCTTCTATCCGGTGGCGGACTTCCACCGCCGGAGCAGCTTGATCGTCCTGTGGGGGAGCAACATTACCTCCACCAACGAGGAGGGAGAAATCTGCAGCATGCTCCTCGGGCAGCTCAAACGCGGGGCGGATCTCGTGGTCGTGGATCCCAGGCGGACGCCGCTAGCGGAAAAGGCCAAGGTGTGGCTTCAGCTCCGACCGGGCTCCGATCATGCCTTGGCCTTGGCTCTTCTTCACGTGATCATCGAAGAGAGGCTTTACGACAGGGAGTTTGTGGAGAATTGGACTTACGGGTTCGAGGAGTTCAGAGAGATGGTCGCCGACTGTTCTCCGGAAAAGATGGCCCCGATTACGTGGGTTCCTCCGGAGAAGATCCGGGACGCGGCCAGATTCTACGCGAAATCGCGGCCGGCCGTAATCCAGTGGGGGAACCCCATCGAGCATCATGTGAACAGCTTTGATGCGGCCAGGACGCTTGTCTGCCTCATGGCAATTTGTGGAAACCTGGCGGTTCCCGGCGGAAATGTGTACGCGGCCGATCCGGATATCATGGGACTCGGGAAATTTGTGCGCGCTGACCGGATTCCGGAAAAGAAAGAGGAGATGATTGGATCTTCTCGGGGGGTGATCCCCCGGTTCATGACCGTCCCACCGGCCTTTTTCAGAAGTGCCGTCCTGGACGAAGATCCGTATCCTGTGAAGGGTTTTTATACCATGTGCTCGAATCCCATGCTTTCCTATGCGGATTCCCGTCGCACGAAGGAGGCTCTTGAGGCCTTGGACTTCGTAGCCGTTGCAGACATCCACATGACTCCGACGACCGCCATGGCGGATATTGTGCTTCCCGCGGCCACGCATTTTGAATTCGATGACATCGGCCACTACGGCCTCGGCCATGGATTCATTCTTGCGCGACCGAAAGTCGTCGATCCGCCCGGAGAGGCCTGGTCCGATATGAAGATCCTGAACGAACTCGGAAAGCGGCTCTCACCCCCGGAGTTCTGGCACGAAAAGGAGCGGGGTTTCCTGGATGACGTTTTGAAGCCGAGCGGCCTTGGCTATGAGGAGTTCTCGGAGAAAGGATACCTGAAAGGACCTGATGTCTTCGGGTTCTACCGTGAGAAGGGCTTTCGCACGCCCACCGGCAAGGTGGAGTTGCAGCTGAGCAAGGCGCGGAAATGGGGTTTGCCGCATCTGCCTGCCTTTCGAGGCTTGCCCGAGTCGGACGATCCGGAATATCCGCTTGTTCTCACCAGCTCCAAAAGCCGGTATTTTCTGCACTCTTCCTACAGATGGGTCCGGCGTTTGAGGGAGAAGAGGCCCGACCCCAGGGTGGAGATCCATCCGGAAACGGCATCGAACCACGGAATCGCGAATGGACAGTCGGTGATCATTGAAACGCGGTTCGGCAGCGTCACCCAGGTGGCCCATGTGACCGACAGGGTCCATCCATCGGTGGTGAATGCGTCCCACGGTTGGTGGTTTCCCGAGATGGAACCGTCCACGTTGTACGGCTGGGAGCCCTCGAATTTCAATATGATGACTTCAGTGGAAAGGGTGGGGGCGGAGTTCGGGACCCCCAATCTCAAAGGAATCGGTTGCAGGATTCGGCCCAAACCGGAATCCGGTGAGTGAGTTCCATGCAGAAATACTACAGGGAACGATTCGAGGCCCAGAGAAGCCTGGCGGGAAAGATTGCTCCTCACATGGAGGCGAACCGGATCCTGGAGATCATGCGCTCGGAGATCCGGGCCCTGGTTCCCAGAGCCATGGAGGCGTGTATCCTGTTGTTGGATCCCGAAGCCGGGAAGTACACGCGTCCGCTGCAGTGCGCCCTCTACGATCGTCCCGTAAACTGCCTGTCCTGCAAGAGGAACCGCTCCGCGATTCAAAAGGCCATCAACCAGCAGAAGGGCGTGGTGGTATCTTCCAGCGATCCCATCGTGAGGACGGACGGATCCAAGGTGGAGGTCGGTCCGGAAGCCGCGATACCGGTATTTTCCAACGGCGACGTGCTCGCGGTAGTCAGCGTGGTTTCCTTGCCCGGTACGCGTTTTAGCAGGAAGGATTTCTATCTTCTGCAGGACATCTCCGAGGTCCTCAGAAATATCCTCCTGAGCGCCAAAGCGCACTGGGAGACAACCCAGGAAAAGATTCGGATCAGCCAGATGCTGACCCACCTTTCTCCCTTTGTCCCGGAGTCGGTGCGTTCCATGGTGGAAAAAGACCCGAATATGCTGGATAAAGGAAAGGAGAAACGCGATGTGAGCGTCCTGTTTCTGGACCTGGAGGATTACACCCGCCTCAGTGTGAGTCGACCGGACACCGAAATGAACGATCTCGTTGAGCGGATGTTCTCCAGTTTCGTGGATCCCATTCATCGGTCGCACGGGGACATCAACGAGACGGCCGGGGACGGGTTGATGATTATCTTCAAGAACGACGATGCCCGGACCAATGCCGCCAATTCCGTCCAGGCGGCATTTGACATACGAGAGCGAAGCCTGGCCGTCAACAGGGATTTGGAGCTCGACCTTGGGCCCGTGAATGTGAACATGGGAATCAATTCGGGAACGGCTCTGGTGGGAATGAGCCGCTTCAAAGGATTGCTCCAGACCCGCATGACCTACACGGCAAGCGGTCCCGTTACCAATCTTGCGGCCCGTCTGGCCTCACATGCCCGCGGGGGAGATATGTTGATGGGGCCGGAGACAAGAAACCTTATCGCCGGCTTTTGGCCTGTCTATGACCGGGGTTTGGTCCGGCTGAAGGGCGTAGAGGAGCCGATACATGTCTATTCCCTTCTCGAGGAAAGCCCACCCGCGACCTGAAACCGTCCTGCGGGGAACGGAATAGTAGCGGCCTGTCCTGACCTGCCGGCGCAAATCCTCCGAACTGTTTCGCTCCAAGACCGGAGCCGTCCATGCGGAACCGGAAGTGTTCTTGGAATCGAGGAGCCTCGTTATGTCTACCGAAAAGACCAACCGACTCGGCCTGGAGAAGAGCCCGTACCTTTTGCAGCATGCCGGGAACCCTGTGGATTGGTATCCCTGGGGACAGGAGGCGTTTGAGAGAGCGACGCGGGAAGACAAACCGGTTTTTCTTTCCATTGGGTACAGCACGTGCCATTGGTGTCACGTCATGGAGAAGGAATCTTTCGAAGACCCGGAAGTGGCTGTGCTGATGAACGATGTGTTCGTCTCGATCAAGGTGGACCGCGAGGAGCGGCCCGACCTCGATCACATCTACATGGCCGTGTGCCAGCTTGTTACCGGGGGCGGAGGATGGCCGTTGACCATCGTAATGACGCCGGACAAGAAACCCTTTTTCGCCGGCACCTATTTTCCCAAGACGAGCCGATTCGGGAAGGTGGGAATGGTGGAACTCATCCCCCGCATCAGTGAAGTCTGGCGCACGCGCAGAAGCGAGGTGAAGGAATCCACGGAACGCATCATCCAGGCCCTCGATACACAAGCGGAGACCACGGGACCGGCCGGCGATATAGACCGGGACGTGCTGGAAAAAGGCTATCAGGAGCTGTCTCAACGTTTCGACAAAGAGAACGGGGGCTTCGGAACGGATCCGAAATTCCCCACACCCCATAACTTTCTTTTTCTGCTCCGTTATTGGAAACGAAAAAAAGAACCGCATGCTCTTCACATGGTGGAGAAGACCCTTCAGGCCATGCGGCACGGAGGCATTTTCGATCAGGTCGGCTTCGGATTCCATCGCTATGCAACGGACAGAACATGGCTTGTTCCCCACTTTGAAAAAATGCTCTACGATCAGGCCCTTCTCGCCCTGGCGTATCTGGAGGCGTACCAGGCGGCAGGCAGCACGCTCTACGCGGAAACCGCGGAGCAAGTGTTTCGCTATGTGATGAGGGATCTGGCGGATCCCTCAGGGGCGTTCTATTGTGCGGAGGATGCAGACAGCGAGGGCGTGGAAGGAAAATTCTATGTGTGGGGCGAGCGGGAACTCCGGGATGTCCTCGGTCCGGAGGCCGATCTGATCGTGCGTGCATACAACGTCCAGGCAGAGGGCAATTTCAGCGACGAGGCGACCGGCAGGAAAACCGGGGAAAACATCCTCCATCCGGGGAGACCTCTGTCAGAAATCGCCGCCGAACTCTCCATGTCGCAGGATGCGTTTCGGGACGTCATGAAGTCGGCCCGGGAGAAGCTCTTCCGTACGAGAGAGAAAAGGGTTCGCCCCCACAGGGACGACAAGATCCTCGCCGACTGGAACGGCCTCATGATCGCGGCATTGGCCCGAGGCGCACGCGTGCTGGGAAATTCGTCGTATTCCGGGGCCGCGGAGAAGGCCGTCGCGTTCGTTCTCAGGGAGCTTGTTTCGCCGGGGGGGCGACTCTTTCACCGGTTCCGGGAGGGGCAGGCGGCGATCCCGGCAAATCTGGACGACTACGCCTTTCTGGTGTGGGGACTGACGGAGCTTTACGAGGCCACGTTCGAGCCCGGGTATCTGAAACGGGCCCTTGACATGAACGACGTGATGCTTGAGCACTTCTGGGACGAACAAAAAGGCGGGCTTTTTTTCACGCCGGACGACGGCGAAACCCTGCTCGTTCGAAAAAAGGAGGCGTACGACGGTGCCGTTCCCTCGGGCAATGCGGTGGCTCTAGGCAATCTTCTTCGCCTGGCCCGGATGACCGGGAGGACCGATCTGGAGGATCGCGCCGTTCGAATCGGGCGGGCTTTTTCCTCGGAGATTCGAAAAATCCCCTCGGCCTATACCCAATTTCTGGCCGCCTCCGAGTATGCTCTAGGGTCTTCCCAGGAAGTAGTGGTGGCGGGAAAACCGGGAGCGGCGGATACCAGGGAGATGATCAGGGCCCTTGAGGACGGGTACTTTCCTCACAAAGTGACGCTCTTTCGGAGTTCGGAAGAAAATGACCCTGAGATCGAAGCGATTTCCGAGGTGGCAAGAGGAAAAGCGGCTCACGGAGATCAGGCCACGGCCTATGTCTGCATGGGCGAGTCGTGCAAAGCTCCCACCACGGATCTTGAAGAGATGCTGGCAGCGATAGACCCGGCCCGGGGGTCTGAACCGTAGGCCTGTCATAATGCCTGCATTTTTCCTCACAGGCCGGGACGCGTTCTTGGTCGGCGGCGGGCTGCCCCGGGGCCGCCCCTTCTCCGGACACACGCCCCAAGAGCTTTTGTACAGTGCTTCTTTCCGCAAAATACACGCATCGCCCCATTTACTCCTTCCCTTCCCTGGGGCAAAAAAGGGGGTACATGGGGGGAGTTGACCAACCTCGAATCGTAGAATGCGGAAAAGTGGAGGGCAAGATGGACATCAAGGAAATCAAGAAGCTTCTGGCGAGCTTCTGTGTAGCCACCTTGGTCTCCGGCGCAGGCGTGACAATGGCCGGCAATTCCTCGGGATGAGGATCCGGCAAAGCCGGCACCGGGGGTGCCGGGAGCGAGTCGAGCGCCGGAGCCAGTGGGTGAGGCAGCGGCCAGTCCGGTGCAGGTAGCACCGACACGGAGCGAGAGCGCGGGGGAAGCGGTGAACGGCCCGGCGCGGGCAGCACCGAAACGGAAACCCAGCCCGCTCCGGAGAGTACCGACAAGGAAAAAGAACCCGGAAAGAGTGGGTGATCCTAGTGAGTGAAGGTGCCGGCGGCACCTGAATGCCTGGATCGCTTGAATGCCAATCTTTTGTTGGGACCGCTCAATGTACCGGTCCCATTTTTGAGAAACAGACGGGATGCCGAAGGGCATCCCGTACTCCCCCCATCCGGCTACAAGTGTTAAAAGATGCTTTCTGTCTCGTGATCGAGGAGGCCGGCGCCTTTCCCCGAAGGAGGGGGAAAAAGAAAATCCTTCCCGTATGCTGAGGATGGATGTCTGATCCCGGCGACTTCCGTGACAGCCTTGGTTGTGAGATCGGGCCCAAGGGCTTGTCTCGGCCGGAGGGACGAAAGCCCTAAGGTTTTTCAGCCTTCTTGCAGCCGAAGGGACGCCTCGCGGAGCGATTGTTCTTGGAGCGCATCGAGAAAATCTACAGCAGAAGCAAGTCCATTTTGGGCCAAGAGTCCTGGGAACGACTGGTTCAGGAGGCCGCCCGGCAGGGGGAGTTGGATCCGGATCGCTTCCCCGAAGCGGCGGGATCGGTCGCGGAGGAGTTTCGTTTTCCTCCGTTTCTTCCGGATCTGGTGAGGCTGGAACGGGAGTACGAGAAGGCTGCGAACACGGCTCTGCCCCCAACTGAGGAGATCGCCGAATCCGTGATCAATCCTTCCCTTTCCCTCCTGCGGGTTTCCTGGAAAAACCTTTCCGATCTTTTCAAGATGGACCGCAACAGAACCCTGGAGTCCTTTCCGGCCGGAGAGGAGTGGATCATGCTTTGGCTCCGGCCGGCACAAGGCGGGGTGGTCGTTGAAAAGGCTTCGGCCGGGGATCTCCTGGCCCTCAAGCTTGTTGCGGAGGAATGGGATTTTGGCAGTGCTGCGGCCGAGGCGAATGTTTCGACAGGTGTTCTGGAGACCGCTGTCCAGGAAGCCCGGCGAAAGGGGCTGCTTCTCTCCCCGGCGTCTCGCATCCGGCGTGATCCCAAGAGCTTCTGCGTCCCTCCGACCATGAACGAAGAGGTGTTGACGGCATCGGTCTTCACGCTTCAATGGCACATTACCCAGGCCTGTGACCTGCACTGCAAACACTGCTATGACAGGAGCGACAGAGAGCGTATGGGGCTGGACGAAGCCATTCGCGTTCTGGATGATTTTAAGGATTTCTGCAGGCGTCATAACGTGGCGGGGCAGGTATCCTTTACCGGCGGGAATCCCCTTTTACACCCTGATTTTGAAACCCTTTACCGGGCAGCGGCGGAGAGGGGATTGGGCATTGCGATCCTGGGAAATCCAACTTCCAAGGAAAGAATCAAAAAGCTGGCGGATATTGCCAGGCCGGTGTTCTATCAAGTGAGTCTGGAGGGTCTGCCCGAGCACAATGACAGCATCCGGGGGAGCGGTCATTTCGGCAGGACCATGGATTTCCTTTCCGTCCTTAAGGAAGCCGGCATATGGGCCTCGGTAATGCTTACCCTGACCAGGGAAAATATGGCCCAGGTCCTCCCTCTGGCCGAGGTCCTTCGAGGAAAGGCGGATGGATTTACCTTCAACCGCATATCCCTTGTGGGAGAAGGCGCGAATCTGAAACTCCCCGATCCAGGGGCCTTTCATGGATTCCTGAAGGACTATCTTGAGGCCGCGAGGAGCAATCCTGTCCTGGGGCTCAAAGAAAACCTCTTGAACGCGGTCTGCCTGGACAAGGGGCGCGATCTCTTCGGCGGATGCACAGGGTATGGCTGCGGCGCCGCCTTCAATTTTGTCTCCGTTCTTCCCGACGGAGAAGTTCATGCCTGCAGGAAGTTTCCGTCTCCTCTGGGAAACATGCTTGAACTGGGTTTGGAAGCCGTCTATACATCGGAATCGGCGGCACGATATCGCACCCGACCCTCCGCCTGCCGGTCTTGCGAAATCCGGACGGTATGCGGAGGCTGTCTCGCCGTCTCCCATAGCCACGGACTCGATGTTTTCCAGGACCGCGACCCCTTCTGTTTCATGGGGTGAGAGGATATTCCACCAACGGTCCTCTCCGGGAAATGCGCCCGGGGGCTCGTCTCTAAACGGCCGCTATCTTGTCTTCTTGTTTGCAAAAGCAAGTCCAACACGCGCTCCAGGTGCGTCGCGTGTTGCATTCCCTTGCCAAGAAACAGTAGGGGAGGTATCGATGCATTTCAGAGGCTCCCACGCCCCAGAATTGAGGGGGCTCCGGGTTCAGCCATATGAGCCGTTTGCTTCTGTCGCGGATCAATCTGATAATGCCGGTCTCAGGGTCTCGCGGTTGCTTCTTCCTTTCATCCAAGGAGGGGTTTGTCCGACTACAGCCTCCTAGAGCTCTACAGGCAAGGGACGATGCAATTCAATGGCCTCCGGATCGAGCTTTACGTCATAGGCAATCGCCTCCACCCCATTCCCCACGGCCTTACGAAGTTCTTTCCCGTAGGCCGGATCAATGTGATCCGCCGGCCGAAATGCGCTTGCATCGGTGCGCTGAATAAGGAAAAACATGACCGCACGGTTTCCCCTGCGAACTTGATCCTGAAGCTCCAGAAGGTGCTTTCTCCCGCGGGAAGTCACGGCGTCCGGGAAGAACGCGACGCCTTCTTCCACCAGGGTACAGTTTTTCACTTCCACATAACAGAGCCCTTCATGTTGCTCCAGAAGGAGATCAATCCGGGAGTTTTTCCCATACCGCACTTCTGTGCGAAGCCGGGTGAAGCCGGAGAGTTCCGGGATCGCCCCTGCCATGACGCCCGCCGCCGCGAGTCTGTTGGGGATGAGGGTATTTACACCGACCAGGGAGGAAGGCATTTTGATCATCTCCCAGGTATAGGGAAGTTTCCGCTTTGGATGGTTTTGGCGGGAGAGGTAGACCCGGCGCCCCGGTTCGGAGCAGCCTGCCATGCTCCCGGAGTTGGGGCAATGCGCGGTCACCTTGCGGCGGTTGTTGAGCCGGACATCGGCCAGGAAACGTTTGTACCTTCCGATCAAGGTCCCCTCGAGGAGCGTCGGCCAATTCAGCCGGGCCGGGTTTCCGGATTCTCCAGGCAATGTGGATCC
>CAYVUX010000063.1:0-12209 GCA_964455075.1 uncultured Desulfobacteraceae bacterium
TGCGGGGCGAGGTTCTTGTCGAGATGATCTTCAACCTCGGCTTTCGAGGTGTCCTCTCCTGTCCCGGGTGGAAGCGGGATGTTTGCAGTGGTGCCCCTGGCATTCGGTCCTCCGGCTTCCTCGGGAAACCCGGTGCCCGGGTAAAGGGTTCGGCCGTCCTGATGCATGGACACAAAAAGGGTCTCCGGGTCGTGCCAGTAGATGTCCTGGGTCCCATCCCCATGGTGGCAGTCCGTGTCCACAATGGCAACCTTTCTGATGCCGTACTTTTCCCTCAGGTACTCGACCATGATGGCTTCTATGTTGATGTTGCAGAATCCTCGATTTCCGTGAACAACGCGCATGGCATGATGCCCGGGAGGGCGAACCAGGGCGAAGGCATTGTCTGCTTCTCCTTTAAGCACGGCGTCGGCGGCCACCAGGCAGCCTCCTGCGGCAATGAGATGGCTTTCGGTGGTGACGGCCTCCTCATTGGGCACGCAAAAGTGTACCCGTTGAATGTCCTGGTACCCGGCCGAACGCACGCGATACTCCACGATTCCCTTCACATCCAGGAGGCCTTCTTCCAGGACCTGATCCTGGGTGTAGAGGAGACGTTCCTCCCTTTCCGGGTGCGTGGGGCTGATGGCCCAGTCAAAGGCCGGAAAGAATACGAGGCCGGTTCGGCGCGGGGCCGTGATCATGGGTGGAGATCCTTTCTCCATTCGGGTACGAGACCGGGGGTGATGGACATTTTCAGTCGAATATTCCGACCCGTCCTGGAAAAATGACGGATCATATTGAAACACTGGAGCTCCAGTACAGAGATGTCCAGGCCTTCCGGAGCCGCCCCGCTTCTGAGGCTTTGGGCAGTAAGCACTTCTTTTGCCAGCGAAATCGCTTGATCGGTGTCAAAACGGGAATCAATTTTTTGTTGAATATCGGCTTCGGGGATCACCACGGTGCCTCTCTGTGTGTCCGCTTGGAGGACGATTTCCGAGGTGACGCGGGAGACGGCCGCCCCGATCGCGTTGGCCACGGCATGGTGGGACGGATATCGACAAGGAAGACCGAGGGCCTTTTCCACATACTCCATGAGCTGGGGCGCCGGACCCCCGATAAGTACCGCGGACGAGGGCTCGATCCTTTTTTCGTGGAGGACCTCGTGGATGGTGTATACCGGTCTGGAGTTGAGCTCGTACACAAAGGCCTGCACGGCATCGGCAATGATCTTCGCCGTATGCTCAAGGACATTTCGGGCCGTTTGGAGGGGCTCCCATCCCCGTGGAGTTCCCACGGCCTTCATGGCGTCTCTCGCCCGGTTTTTGTCACCGTGTTCGAGCAGGTCCAGGGCGACCATGGCATCGGTCGGAGTAGCGCATGGACCTCCAAATGCCTTGGGAGGCCCCTTTCGTTGAGGACCGATTTTCAATCTTCCCTTTTCGTCCGTTCGGACCTCGCTGTCCCCGCCCACCCCGATGGAGCGGGTCATGAGCGATCGTATAAGGGTCTGGTAGGGGCCTATTCGAATCCCGTGGGGGTCGAGCAGGGGTACGCCATCGAGTACAACGGAGAAATCCGTGGTCGTCCCGCCGATATCCAGGACAACCGTGGAGCCTTCACACCCGTCCAGCGCCAGGGCTCCCATGATGCTTGCCGCGGGTCCGGATTGCACCATTCCGGCGGGAGAATCCCCAGTCCTTTCGAGAGCCACGGTCCCTCCATCGGGCTTCAAAAGGTATCGGGGAGCCGCCAGCTTCTCCTCCTCGAGGATCCGGAGAAGCGCGCCTTGGAATCGCTGATGGACGCGATAAAGAGAGGCATTCAGGTAGGCTGTGGCTATCCGGCGAGGAAAATTCAAGGCTCCGGAAATCCGGTGACCGTATGCGATGTGAGAGAAATCCGGACCCAGCCACTCGCCGATCCGGAGCTCGTGAAAAGGATTGCGAACCGAGAATTTCCCCACCACCCCTAGCAGGCCGATTCCGTCACGGCGGATGCGGGAAGAGGCATCCTCTACCGCTTGCCGGTCCAGGGGTTGAACCTCGATGCCCTGATGGTCCAGAAATCCGGGAACCAGATGATAGGAGGGCCCGACGGAAAATCCTCGAGGATCCATTCCGGGGCCGGCGGAAACGATCATCCCGGCAGGGTCAAGCCGCTCCTGGACCACGGCATTGGTCGCAATGGTGGTGGAGAAGGCCATGCGTTGGAGGCCGTGCGGATCCCGGTCCGCCACCGTCTTTTTAAGTGCTCGTCTGAGGGTTTCCAGGAGGTCGCTCTCCGTAGGGATTTTGGTCTCCGCCACTACATGGGTTCCTTCAATGAGCACAGCGTCGGTCTGCGTGCCCCCCACATCAAGACCAAGGATCATGGTGTCTCGTCTGCCTCCTCTAAAAGATGCGCCCAATCATGTTTCAACCTTTGTCGGCACGGGACATGCTCGTTTAAAATGCCGGCAGCGAAGGTTCTTGAACTCTGCGCCACCGGAGAACCTTCCGTATCCTATAGCGTGTAACATGAATGACGGGTTCCTGAAAGCCTTATCCGCGGATTTCGGGAAAAGACCATTGGGGCTTTTACCGCCTGAGAATAAGGCCGGATCCGGTGAGGAGCAGGGCGACCCCCAGGAATCGCTTGAAGTCCAGGGGGGCCTGATATATCCCAAGCACGCCGAAGTGGTCAAGGGCGATTCCGGCAATGAGCTGTGCGGAGATGGTGGCGGCCATCGCTGCAGCAGTGCCGAGCCGGGGGATGACCAGGATCATGAGAGTGACAAACAGGGCGCCAAGGAAGCCGCCGGTGAGCTCCCACCAGGATGCACCGAGAACGCCTCTAAGGCTTCCGCGGCCCGCGGTCAGAGACACAATGAGGAGTGCAAGGGTCCCTACGGCGAAGGATATGCAGGCGCTTTCTACAATCCCTGTTTTTTCCGCCAGGCGGGCGTTGATGGATGGTTGGAACGCAACGGCCATGCCGCCGCAGAACATGATACCGAAAAGGAAAAGATTAGACATGGGAACCTCTCTCCATCCCCGGGGTTGGGATGCATAGCGGGTGGGTGCGTGCTTGTCGGGACTGCTTATCAAAACGGACTGTAAAAGGCTCGAATCGGCCTGTCAAGCGGGATGAGCCCTGCCCAAAGTGGTGGGTTTGCAGCAGAATCCCTTGCACTTGCTCATTGACACCCCGAATCCCTTGCCCCTATACTCCCCTTAAAAAACGGCGTGTTCCATGAACCCGGTTCGGGAGGAGGTAAGCGGCCGATGAAAACGTGCGGGCCGAAAGAGTTGCTGGAGGACGTGCATCAAGGGGATCTTTGCGTTGCCTGCGGAGCGTGCGTGGCTCTTTGTCCCTACTTCGGGGCGTATAGAGGACGGGTGGCCATGCTTTTTCCCTGCGACCTCAAGCAGGGCAGATGCTATGCGTACTGCCCAAAAACGGAAGTGGATTTGGACGCCCTGTCCAGGGCCTTGAGAGGGGCGCCCTATGACTCCGGTGCTTTGGGTCATTACCGAAGCGTCCTGGCTGCGCGCGCCGGTGAACAAATGACCAAAGGGCGATACCAGTCCGGCGGAACGGTGTCGGCCCTGGTGGCGTTTGCACTCAAGGCGGGCGTCATTAAAGCGGCGATCCTTACAGACCGGGAAGGCTTGGGGCCTGTTCCGCGCGTGGTGGAGCGGATCGAGGATGTCATTCGCTGTGCAACCTCCAAGTACACGGCGGCACCCACGCTGGAGGCCCTGAACCGGGCCGTAGAAGAAGGCCGGAAAGGCCTGGGCGTGGTGGGGACTCCCTGCCAGATCACGGCGGTCAGCCAACTGAGACGCAACCCGATGGAGCGGCAAGGATTCGAAGACCCCGTAAGCCTGACCATCGGCCTCTTTTGTACCTGGGCCCTGGATATGCGGAAGGTGGCGAGCCTGCTGTCGGAGAAGGTAGATGTGTCCCGAATCAAAAAAATGGACATTCCGCCTCCTCCCGCCGAGATCTTTCGCGTTGAGACGGAAGAAGAGACTCTCGAGATTCCCCTGGATGAGATACGTCCCGCGGTTTTGACGGGATGCGGTATCTGTCCGGATATGACATCGGAGTGGGCGGACATCTCGGTGGGGGTATTGGAAGGGGAGGAAGATTGGAATACCGTGATCGTTCGGTCCGAGAAAGGGGCCGAGGTATTGAACCGGGCCCTGGAGGAGGGATGGATCCTGACGCGGGAAATGCCCGAAGCCGGTTTTTCTCACCTTGAGGAGGCGGCCCGAAACAAGAAAGTCAGGGGCCTGAAAGCCGCCCGGGAACAGGACCTTCTGAATGCGAGCGATGAAACGCGGAGATCCGCTGTCCGGCTGGATCCGGAGACTGTCGAACGCATCATGGGCGAACAGGGAGGATAGGAATATGTCGGTGCTCATTGAGGCCCAAGAGGGTGCGAGGCCCCTCCTTATGGGAAACGAAGCCATCGCAAGGGGCGCCCTGGAGGCCGGAATCCGCGTGGCCGCGGGGTATCCCGGCACACCCTCTTCCGAGATTATCGAGCGATTGTCCGCGGTTTCCAGGGAGCGGAATCTCTATGTGGAATGGTCAGTCAACGAAAAAGTGGCCTCGGAAGTGGCTGCTGCCGCCTCTTTCGCCGGACTTCGCGCCCTGGTCGTAATGAAACAGGTGGGAGTAAACGTGGCCGCGGACTTTTTGCTGCACTTGGCCCAGTATGGCACCCGGGGAGGCATGGTGCTTGTCACCTGCGAAGACCCGGGAGGTCTCTCCAGCACCAACGAAGGAGAATCGAGGCCCTATGCCAGGATGATGGAGTTCCCGCTGCTCGAGCCGGGGGACTTCCAGGAGGCCAAGGACATGACGAAATGGGCCTTCGAACTCTCCGAGGAAATTCGCAATGTGGTAATGCTGAGAAGCGTGACCCGATTGTCCCATGCCAGCGGGAACGTGACCATGGGGGTTCTGCCCGAGGTAACCGGGAACGCCCAATTCGTTCACCATGGGACGCTCTCCGATCCGTTGGAGGGACCGATTATTAACCTGCCCGGTCTCGTGGATTCGCTCCACGGCCGACAGCAGGACAAGCTGAGGAAGGCCACGGAGTTCTTTGAGCGCTCCCCGTTCAATACCTATGAAGGGCCGGAGCATCCCGAACTCCTCGTCATTACGAGCTCTGTATGTCGGATTTATGCCAGGGAGGCGATGGGGTTGTTGAATGCCGGGGACAGGGTAGGCCTCCTGAAGCTCGGAACCACCTGGCCCCTTCCGGAGAAACTCCTGGAGGAATCCTTCCGGAGAACAGACAAGATCCTGATCGTCGAGGAAGTCCTTCCTTTCATGGAGGAGAATATCCTGGCCCTGGCGGCGTCGCTTGGGCCGAAGATCGGAGCAAAGAGGTTCTTCGGGAAGAAGGACGGCTCCCTCCCGTCCATTAATGAACTGAACCCCGATCTGGTGGCAGGAGCCCTTTCCGGAATCCTGGGCGTTCCCTACGAAGCGATTCCGGAGGGCTACCGGCTTCGGGCGACGGAGATTTCCGAGAAAGGGGCTCCCTTCAGGGCGCTCACATTCTGCCCGGGCTGCCCCCACAGGGCCTCTTTCTGGGGCATACACAATGCCCTGGAAATGGACAATCGCAGCGGATTCGTTTGCGGCGATATCGGTTGTTATTCCCTGGCGGCTCTGCCTACGGGATTTGAAACACTCAAAACGCTTCATTCCATGGGCTCCGGCGCGGGGTTGGCAAGCGGATTCGGCAAGCTGGGGGGATTCGGTCTGGACCAGCCTATTTTCACCGTTTGCGGCGACTCCACCTTCTACCACGCGGTGATGCCTGCGCTGGTCAACGCCGTGCACAACAGGGCCGATATCACTCTGGTGGTCCTGGACAACCAGGGAACCGCCATGACGGGGTTTTAGGCCCATCCCGGATTGACCGTGAACGCCTGCGGGCAGGATGTTCCCGCAGTGGATATCGCCGGCGTGTGCAGGGCCATGGGCGCGGAGGTCCGCATCTGCGATCCCTTTGAGATCGACAAGACCCAAGAGGCTCTCATGGAGATGTTGGAGTCCGAAAAAGGGGTGAAGGTGGTCGTCATGCGGCAGAGTTGTGCCCTGAGTCCCGAGAAAAAGGGCAAAAAGAGATTTTCCGTTTCTATCAACGAATCCGTTTGCCTGGGAGAAGAATGCGGCTGCAACCGCCTGTGTACGAGAATATTCAAATGCCCCGGCCTTGTCTGGGACGATCAGAAGAAAACCGCACGGATAGACGAGGTGATCTGCGCGGGGTGCGGAGTCTGTGCTTCCATATGCCCCTCGGGGGCCATAGAAAAACAGGAGGTGGCCTAGAAAATGAAGCCCCCAGAGCTTTCGAGGGATCCATACAACCTGATCATTACCGGAGTAGGCGGGCAGGGAAACGTTCTGGCTTCCCGCATGGTGGGGGATATGCTGACGCAGCAGGGCCTTGTGGTGACCATAGGCGAGACCTTCGGGGCTTCTCAGCGGGGAGGGTCCGTCATGAGTCACCTGAGGGTTTCCCCGGACGGATTTTATTCCCCCCAGATTCCCAAGGGTCGGGCCCATATCATTGTGAGCCTGGAGCCGACCGAAGCGGTTCGCGTCCTCAAAGACTACGGCAACCCCGAGGTCAAGGTCCTCTGCAACATGCGGCCCATCCATTCCATAGGAGTAATCTGCGGGGAACAGCAATACCCGCCCCTGGAGCGGATCAAGGAATGGATCGAAGAGCTTTCTGAAGAGGCACGATTTTTTGATGCCACCGGCAAGGCCTTGGAGCTGGGAAATCCCATATTCAGCAACATCATATGCGTTGGGGCACTCGCCGGCATGGATGTGCTGCCACTGGATAGGAAAGCCTTCGAAGAAGTCCTCCGTCAGAAAGTCTCTCCGGAAAAGATTGAAGCGAACCTGTCGGCCTACGATATCGGGCGGCAGCTGGTTCAAGCATAGGGAACGAACTCACCATATCTCGATTCGATCCGGGCAGAGACTTCATGTCCATGACATCTGCAGATAGGGCGCTTGTAGCCGATTGGAGCCGCAAGACACGGGGAAAAATCCGTATTCGCTTCCTCTTTGACGACAGCGAGGCCGGTCGGCGGATGAAGGCCTTTTGCCGAGAGCTTTCGCAACTGGCGCCTTCCGTGGAGGTGGAGGTGGAGCGATCGGAAGGCGACCGGTCTCCGGAGATCCGGATCGGCGCGAATGTGGCGTACCGGGCGGTTCCCGGAGGCATGGAACTGGCGCCGTTCCTGGACGCCCTGGCCGGGGATGGAAACCGCAGGGCTACGGAGGCGCTTTCCCCGGAAGTGCGCGGGGGCCTGGACCGAATCCGGGTGCCCGCATCCCTCAAGGTATTCGTCGCTCTTCAGTGTGCATTTTGCCCAAAGATGGTGTCGCTCCTCCTGGAACTCGCCGCCTACAGCCCTTTCCTTCATCTTACGGTGATCGACGGGATGCTTTTTCCGGAGACGGCCGAGGAGATGGGGATCCGTTCGGTTCCCACGGTTGTCCTGGAGGAGCGTTTCCGATGGACGGGATCGTTGGATCCCGGCGAGCTGGTAAAAGTATTGCTTACCCGGGACGTGACCGGCCTCGGTGCCGAGACCCTGAAACGGATGATCGGAGAAGGCCGCGCGGAGGATCTGGCGGACATGATGATCGAGCGTGGCAAAATTCATGGGACATTCGTGGATCTCCTGATCGACGAGAAATGGCCGGTACGTCTTGGGGCCATGGTCGCATTCGAAACGCTCGTGGAAAAGGAAAGAGGCCTGGCATCTACGATCGTGGAACCTTTGTGGTCGCGATTCCGGGAGGTCAATGACACCGTGAAGGGAGACATCCTCCATGTTCTGGGGATGTGCGGCGATCCCCGGGCACTTCCAAAACTCGAGGCGGTGGCGGAAGGGCCCTATTCCGAAGAGGTCCGGGCCGCGGCCCGAGAGACTCTGGAGGACATGTCGGCGGAACAGGGAACATGACTGGTGGATCTTCTTTAAAAACCCGGGGAAGGCGTTTCCTTAAACACGCAGCCGCTGTTTCGGCGGCCCTCCTCCTGCTGGTGTTCCCGCCGGACCGTGCCGTCCCGGATGCGGCGGATCCCCTCCCGTTTTCTCCCGGGGAACAGCTGGTATTCGAAATAAAATGGGGTCCCATTCCCGCGGGCCGGGCGACCCTGGAGGTCCTTCCCGGGGAAAGTGAAGGCGAAACGGAAAGGCTCCATTTCGTCATGACCGCCCGAACCTATCCCTATGTGGATCTCTTCTACAAAGTCAGGGGCCGGATCGATGCGTACACCGACGCAAAAATGACGCATTCTTTCCTCTACGTGGAGAAAAAGGAGGGAAGGCGAGAGAAACACGTGGTAATCAATCTGGATCAGGAAAAACGCTGGGCTTCGTATGCCAACTTCGGCAGAAAGAGAAAGCCCGTTTCGATCCGGCCGGGGACCTTTGACCCTTTGTCTGTTTTTTACGCTTTTCGGGCCCATGGGCTTCGAGAGAACAAGGTCATCCGGATTCCGGTGACAGACGGGAAAAAGTGCGTCATGGGACGGGCCACGGTCATCAGGAGGGAAAAAGTGGATGTTTCCGGCCGGGTTTATGATACGTACCTGGTCGAACCCGATTTGGAGCATATCGGAGGGGTCTTTGAACAGAGCCGGGACGCCAAGCTGCAGATCTGGGTGACAGCCGATTCCCGGCGCATGCCGGTTCGCATCAAGAGCCGGGTGGTTGTAGGGAGTTTTGTGGCGGAGCTCATTTCGGCAACCCAGGGCGAAAGGAGCCTTTTTCCTGACGGCCCTCGGCCGGAAGAAGCACGGCCTCCCGAGCAGCTCCGATCTCGATCCCATGAATCCGCCTCTGCATCATTTTAATGAGGTCTCCTTTCTCCCGGTAAAGGTCTTGGAAATAGGATATGGTCTGTGGAATGGAATTATCCTCCTCTTTAAGGACCTGTTCGAACAAGCGGAAGTGACGATGATAAAGGCCGGTGGCAAGAAGAGAGGCATTGTTGAAAGGCATGGAGGCGAAGCCTTTAAACCGATCCGTCTTGAGGCGCATTCCCAGAGCTGAAAAGCGCTCCGCGGCTCGCCGGAAAATTTTCTCCCGCATTTCGAGCTTTTCTTCAAAACCTCGAGAACTCCCGTAGAGATCCTCCAGATCGGTCAGCACGGCGTCGACGGTTTCGGCGAACAGCCTCTCGTCATAAAGCGCGCCCCCGGCTTCCCGGGTCAGCGCGTGGGAACTGCCGAATTGTCGTTCCATGAATCGGAGCGCACCCACTTTTCCAACAAGAACGGCCAGCCCTTCGTTGAACTCCCCCTGGCCGTCTACATAGAGCGTTGTGTGCGTGAGCTCGTGGAGGATGGTATCCACCAGGTCCACAAGGGAAAGTTCCAGAAGGTTCAAGGTGACGGGATCTTTAAACCACCCCAGCGTGCTGTAGGCGTCCGCCGCGCCCAGGGTGACATCCAGGTTCTTCGCCTCCAGCCTTTTCTGTTCCTCCCTCGCACGTTTGAGATCGAAGAAGGCGAGATAGGGCACGTCGCCCACCACAGGGAACCACCAGGTGACGAGGGAGAGCCGGTCTTTCGGGCAGGCGGAAACAACGTAAAGCGGCGGGCGGTGGTTCTCCATGTACACGGACTCATAATTCTCCGTGGGTTTGAGCCCCAACTCGTTTTCGCCGAAGTCCTTGATCCGGGGTATCCACTTGAGCTTCTCTGCCCGCTCCTCGGAAATCTCCTCTCGATCCAGGGCTTCCTCGATAGGGACGGACCCGCCGACCATTCGAAATTGACCGACTGCTGCATGAAAGATATAGCCGGCCTTGCATCCGACGGACATCGCTGCAAGGGAAAGCACTGTCACGAATATCATCTTCGCGACGGGCTTTTGGAAAGTCATCCGGTTTTTGGGCTCCGTGGACTTTGCGCCTTGCGCTCTTTTCTCAATCGTCCCGTTCCATGAAATGGATTTGTTGGCAAAGAGTTCCACTTTCATTGCCTGCCCGAGCGCTTTTTCAAATCCTTGAAGCGGCCTTTCATGTATTTTAACAATTCTCTTCTGTCCTGCTTCATCGTTTTAAGATCGGAGTGCGCCAGATGACGGGTATTTGCGAAACGCATTCACTCCCCTTTGGGTGATGGAACTCCGCCTTTAGGGACACGCCGTGTAGGTTGCGGTTCCCTGCCAGGCTTCTATTTCGTCTGAATAGATGCCAATGCTTTCAATCGTTCCGTTCAAGTTTGAATCAAGCGATACATATATCATTTCGGATCCGAGATTCCCGTCCCTCCTTCCCGGAATAGTTAGAGTGATTGCTATTTTTCCGTCTACAGTTTCTATATTCCCAAATACAGGTATGGTATGGGATGCAGGGCCCTTAACAGTCACTTTGCCCGAACAAAGAAAATGGCCGTCCCCCATATGTTCTACACCGAGTCGGCAGACACCTGAGGATTCATGAGTCGTGCTTGTAAAATTCCAGCACAATTCACCCAGATAGTTGCCTGCGTTGGTTGCCGTTGGAGCGAATACGGAAAATAGAAAACATGCAATTAACAACATAAAACCAAACTTTTCTCGTTTCATAAATACTCTCCTTCTTCAAGCAAAAAAAGAATAAATTTTGCCAATCGGACTGATCGATACTCGATCATACCCAGATGAAACTTAGCATAATCGATACAGGCGTGTCTACTGCAGGACATCTCTACTGAACGGCAGGGTGTAGCGAGGCTTACGGTAGGCCCACCGCAGTGCCTCCGCCCTCGGATCCGCATAAAGTTTCATCTGGCTTTTCCCGAAAAACGAATCCCGGCCGCTGGCAGTTCCGCCTCGCGTCACGGGGAGAAAATGTTTCCCGGGAACCGCTGATGCACCCGCATCCTAGACATGGGCATACACATGCCGGGTCGTTGGGTCGGTTTCGGCCTTTCCCGTCAGGTCAAATTCCGCTAGATGCAGGCTGTTCCTGATATTCGGGTCGATAGTTCTATTCTCTTACTGGACGATCTTCGCCGGAGCAGCGTCCAGGCGCCCTTGTGTGATAATGTTTTCGCCAGGCTTTCAGAACGCTCGCCGACAGCCGTTGTCCTGACGCTGGACCTGCTGCGGCACAACGAGTGTCGGCCCATGGAATCGGTCTCTCAGACAGACATGATGGCAGCCCGTTTCATGCTGACCCATCACGACTTTAGGGAAGGGGTCAGGGCACGTCTCCTGGACAAAGACGACAATCCCCGCTGGGTGCCCGCTCGGTTCGAGGACGTGGGCCCTCTGGATATGGGTCTTCAGAGCCAAGGCTCAAGCCCGCAGAGCGGAAATGTCTAGAATTGATGCCGCTGGCGTCTCGTGAGTCCTGTGTAACGGTTTTCACCACAGAATAATCACCTTTTTCCCGTCTCTCAACTCGCCGCGGATCTTTTCCATGTGGCGAAGGGCGGCGATCTCCCGTTCGAGGTCCGCAGGTTTGATCTGGAGTCGATCCGCCAGAACCTTGGGTTCCACTCCGCCGGTTTCTTCCAAGATTTCAAGAATTTTTGCTTGAATCGTGGTCAACTGGTCTGACCCGCCGTCCTCCTGCACCAGGGACTTGGCGGTATAGACCGCCCAAGGATCGCATGTTCGGGCAGGCGACAGGACATCCATGTAGCAGTCCTCGCACAGAGTCTGTCCATGGTATTCACGCTCCTCGCCGGGCTCTATCACGTCTTCGCACTTTTCGCATTTCATGGGAACAACCTCCAGAACTTCTGCAGGATTTGCGACACATTTGGACCCGAGATCTTTGAAATCCGCCTCAAGCGGAAGGATAATTCAACGATCTCATCCTTTATTATATCATAATTCCTATGAATCTGCGGTTCAACCCGTACGGGGCATCACTTCCTTTGAGTCATGGACCCCGGATTCGGGTCGAGCGCTTTCACCCGTAATGATGCGCCCTTTGGACCGTATTTGAAGAATGGGGGCAGCCCCTTTTTCTTTCACATGACACAAGATCTGATACGCTACCCTTTACGAAATAGGATTGACAACATCCGGAGGTCCTGCTAAAAGAAAAGACAACAAAAACATGGATTTTCCTTTTGTCCTCTGCCGTGGCGAGGCCTTTAAAAAATGTTCAATTTTGGTCAAGGTCAAGGAAGGCGAGAATTTCAACCGCAGTAATATACTGAATATTTCGAGGATTGAAATTTGAGC
>CAYVUX010000064.1:0-1027 GCA_964455075.1 uncultured Desulfobacteraceae bacterium
CGGTGAAGATTTACAGAAACGGCAACCAAGTCATCTTGGAGCCATTGGAAGATACATGGGACTCGCTTTTTGAGTCTTTGAGCGAATTTCCGGAAGACTTTTTGGAAGACGGTCGTCAACAGCCTCCAATGCAGCCCAGGCGTTCGTTCTAATGCGCTATCTTCTTGATACAAATATCTGTATCTACCTCATCAAGAAACGTCCGGAGAAAGTGGTTGCACATTTCAAACAGCACCCACCCAGAGATGTTGCCGTCTCTATCATTACCGTCTTTGAACTGGAGTACGGGGTTCAAAAAAGCCGCTTTAGAAAGCGCAGCCAGGAGGCCTTGGGCAAATTTCTTTTGCCATTCATGGTATTGAACCTGGATCGTGCTTCTGTGGAAGAAGCTGCTGCGATTCGCTGCCAACTCGAAAAGACGGGGATGACCATCGGCCCTTATGATATCCTCATAGCGGGGCTGGCCAGGTCACGGAACATGACATTGGTGACCAACAATACCAGAGAATTCGAACGGGTCGAAGGTCTGGCCTTAGAGAATTGGGCTGGAGATTGAGGGATTGAGGGATTGAGGGATTGGGGGATTTAGGGATTGAAGGATTGGGGGATGCTGGAATGCTGGGATGCTGGAATTGAGGGATTGAGGGATTCAAATGCTGGGAAGAGGGGGACGTCCATGAAATTATAAAAAAGTGTTGCGCTTCGGTGAAAACCCGATGAAATCTAGTGAAACGGAAAGTAGCTAACACATTTTGTGGAAAAACTCCAATTCCGTTTGAAGTAGAACGCGGATCGAAGCTGAACGGCTGTTTTCTTGACAAAAGAGTCTAAAAGATTACAATGTAATCTATATTTTAAAAAAAGGAATGGAACAATGGAACAGATGACCATTCGCCTGCAAAAGTCCGATATGATAAAAATTGAGCGGCTTTCAAAAAACCTCGGATTAAAGAAATCCGACATTACCCGCATGGCGATTAAAAAATTCCTCGAAAACAGCACCGGCCCTGAAAAAGCCCCTTTCGAA
>CAYVUX010000064.1:1037-3888 GCA_964455075.1 uncultured Desulfobacteraceae bacterium
AAGCGCCAGGCATTTGATCGGCGTTGCCCATAGCGGTATACCCGACTTGGGTGCCAATCATCGGAGGCACCTTCTTGACAGGATCAAATCTGCTAATCAAGAAAAATGAACGTTATTTTTGATACCGGGCCCTGGGTGGCGCTGATCGACCGCAGCGAATTCCACCATCATGAATGCGTTCAATGGTTCAAGGGGTTTTCAGGTCGTCTGTATTCTACAGAAGCGGTTCTTACGGAGGTGCTTTATCTTTTGAATTTTTCTATTGACGCCCAGAAAGCCGCATTTGATTTTGTACTGGAAAACATCGTGGAAATCATACCGCAGGACACTGACAGCATCCATCATGCCAAGCAGTTGATGGCAAAATATGCCGATCTTCCAATGGATTATGCAGACGCCACCCTGGTGAGCCTTGCCGAAAGCGCCGGCATTTCAAATATCGCCACCCTGGACCGCAAGGACTTTGGCATTTACCGGCTTCCGGGTTCAAAGCAGTTTCATATCATGCCATAAGAACGGGAGGTCAGCGTTCAAGGTTTAAGGTGTGAGGGATGAGGGAAATGCTGGAATTCTGGGATGCTGGAATTGAGGGATTGAGGGATGCTGGGCTTCAAGATTTACGGTGGGCATAGGGTAAGTCATGATTTTTGGGGATGATGTGATAGAGCAAATGGTCGGTGTTTTGGAAGCCGACCCTCGCATTGCAGCTGCTTACCTCTTCGGGTCCGTCGCGCGGGGGGAAGCTAAGTCCGCCAGTGACCTTGATATGGCGCTTTTGCCTTTTCCGGGCAGATCCTTTGGTTCGATGGATTTGCTCAAAATGGGCGGGCTGTTGGGAGGGTGTTGCCACTGTGATGTGGATCTCGGCGTTTTGAGCAGCAGCAATCTTGTGTATGCTCGGGAAGCGGTGTTGAAGGGACGGCGCATTTACTGTAGAGACCGAGCTTTTTGCGATCTCTTTGTGGCGACGCTTCTTGGCTTGTACGCCCAACTTCGAGAAGAGCGGAAGGAGATAGAGTTTGCCTACACCCCCTGATGATATCATGTTGAACAAGGCCGCTGTCATTGAACGCTGCATTCGCCGGATTCAGGAGGAGTACAGCGCAGATCCGGCCTTGGAGAACTACACGCATCTTGACGCCCTTACGCTGAATATTGAGCGCGCGTGTCAAGGGGCGATTGACCTTGCAATGCATATTATCGCACAGAAAAGGTTGGGAATTCCCCAGAGCAGCGGGGACGCGTTTCGCCTGTTGGAAAAGGGTAAGGTTATATCAAAAGAGCTCCAGCAATCGCTTGCGGCCATGACGGGTTTCCGGAATATTGCCGTGCACGAGTACCAGGAACTTGATAAAGATGTGATCCATTATATTGCAAAGGATGGATATCGAGATTTAATTGAATTTGTCGGAAATTTGGGTGTTCGGATTGCATTGAAGGATTGAGGGATTTACGAATAAGAAATGCTGGGATGCTGGGATGCTGGAATGCTGGGATGCTGGAATTGAGGAATTTAGGGATTGAGGGATTTAGGGATTGAGGAATGCTGGGATGCTGGGAGAGCCTCACGCAAAGACGCCAAGGCGCAAAGATTTGAAACCGGCCCTCCGCCGCAGGCCGTAGGGATCACCCCTGGGACACCCAGTTTTCACTCTTAAGGTTTGGGATCCTCGAGAATTCAGCGGTGTTGTTTGTGATAATAGTTAAATCCAGACTCAAGGCATGGGCAGCTATCAGTGTGTCCAGGGGGCCTATTGTTTTACCCTTGGATGCCAGAAATGATCTTATCTTCCCATAGTATTCGACCAATCTTTTGCCATGGAACGGCAATATGGTCAGGGGCAATAAAAATTCGTCAAGCGCCTCTCGGTTTTTGGTCTTGTGCCTGCTTTTCGCAGCGCCGTATTGAAGCTCCGCGTGTGTTATGGACGAAATCGCGAATGCATGAACGGGATACTTTTCAAATTTTTTCAAAACCCTCTTTGGTTTTTCATTGATGATGTGTATGCAAATATTTGTGTCCAAGAGGTATTTCATTTGAACATAGTCTCGCGCTTCTGTTCTTCTGGCTGATTCCGCTCTATTTTGAAATCCTTTTCAAAGTGGTTCAGGCTGTCAAAGAGAGGCGCCCATGAGCTTTCTTTTGGTAAAAGTATGATTGCCTCGCCCTGTTTCTTGATATACACCTCTTTACCGGCAATTCGGAATTCCTTTGGCAATCTGACGGCCTGGCTTTGTCCGTTTTTGAACAATTTGGCTGTTTTCATTATTATCCCCCGTACAGAAATCTATATTTCTAGTATATACTTTTGGCAGTGTCTGTCAAGAGAAAATGGAAGGAAAGTTGAAGTTGCGGAAGGGATGGAAGGAAATAGGGGATTCTGTAATGCTGGGACAGAAAAATGCTGGAATTGAGGGATTGAGAAATGCTGGAATTGAGGGATTGAGAAATTCAGGAATTGAGGGATTTAGGCATTCAGGGATTGAGGGATTTAGGCATTGAGGGATTAAGAAAATTCTGGATGCTGGAATGCTGGAATTGAGGGATTGGGGGATTAGTTCTTTGGGAATTGGAAAAGGCGATAGACCAGGCCGCTGATATTTTCAAAATGGTTGTCACTGGTTACGAGTTCTGCGCCCGTTTCCATTGTCTGGGCTGCGATCCAGATGTCGTTTGAGGGAATCGGCGTGCCCTGCTTTCTGAGGTTTGCGGCAATTCTCGAGTACCGGTCCGAAGTGACTTCCGTGAGTTTTATGCTTTCAACTGCCGGATGTGCCAGGAAGCGGTTCAGTTCTTCCATGTTCCTGTCAAAATGCGAGCCGCAGCGGAATCCGAACATCAATTCTCCAA
>CAYVUX010000064.1:3898-9695 GCA_964455075.1 uncultured Desulfobacteraceae bacterium
GATGGGAGACATCAAAATTGAATCTGCCTGGATCAGGTAGTTCACAAGGCCCGTGTAACCCAGCTTAAAACCAACATAGGCGTTTGTGTCGATAATAAGCTTCATTTCCATATCTCTTCATCGATCTGCTCGCAGGACGCAACGGCATGTTCAAATTCCTGGGCCTCATTCGCGGTCCCCCCGCCTGCCAATTCTTTCAGGGATGATGC
This sequence comes from uncultured Desulfobacteraceae bacterium, assembly GCA_964455075.1. Taxonomy (GTDB): domain Bacteria; phylum Desulfobacterota; class DSM-4660; order Desulfatiglandales; family Desulfatiglandaceae; genus CAYVUX01. The sequence continues at coordinate 4,108 of CAYVUX010000064.1, forward strand.
AGGCGCTTCACGGCTTTTGAATTCCTTGTGAATAATCTCTTTGATCACCTGGTTTATGGACTTTTTGTCCGCCGTGGCAATCTTGCGTATTTCCTTTTCGACTTCAGGGCCTATGCCTCGTATGGTGATTTGCATGACTCTCTCCTTGATTCGTTTTGACTCATTATGTGAGGCATGTGTTCGGTTGTCAAGGGATGATTGAGGAATTTAGGGATTGAGGGATTAAGGGATTAAGGGATTGAGGGATTGAAGAAAATTCTGGAATGCTGGAATTTAAAGATCCAGGATTCTTGGAGCTCGATCCAGCGGCAATTGATTTCTTTCGGATTGGTATGTATTGGGATATACCATGTTTGGAGGGAGGGAACGGCCTGTGGAATCTACTGCAAAGATATTTAAGAACGGAAGGTCTCAAGCGGTCCGTCTGCCCAAGGCCTTTCGCTTTAAAGGGAGCGAGGTGAAAATCAGAAAAGAGGGGAAGAAGGTAATCCTTGGACCGCAATGACGAGTCAATCCTCAGGCCAAAATCATGGAATCCGCCATGGTGAAAGAGCAAAGAATAAAGGAGTGGAAACGTAAGCGGAGGCTCCGACTGATTGAAACAGAGAACCCGAATGGGCAGGATTTCTACCGGAACATCGTATGACTGGATTCCGGCCGCCAGGCTATGCCGTGATTCAAAAAAGCGTCATTCCGGACGACCGACGCGAAGCAAGGGAGATCCGGAACCCAGGAAAACGCCATGTTTTCAGGAACTTTTGGATCCCAAAGGAGCCGTTTTATTTGGCAGCTGCTCGCTGCGGGTTGCGGACTTCTTGTAGGAACTCGGTCGGAGTGTATACCTTGACGGCCTTGCAAGCTCTTTTTGGAAAATGTTTTTTATTGCCTGTTATCAGGGCGTCTGTCTTGGCGGTGACGGCAGACTCGATGAAAGGCTCGTCTGCGGGGTCAGGCAGGCCGTGGGGCAGCAGCAGGGAGGGCGCACTTATTCCAACAGACCGGATGTAATCGAGGACCAGTCGTACTTTCTCCGAATCCAGCTCGAACTTGGGCCTCGCCAGAACCTCGGTGTACTCGGCAAGGATCTCCGCATTGACGATGATTTCCAGGTCGCCCTGAATCACGAGACGAAGGATTCGAGCTGGGATGCTCCTCGGCTTTAAAAATGCGAATACCAGGACATTCGTGTCAAGAACAATTTTTCTCAACCCTAATGGCCCCTCTCTCTGCGTGCCGCTCTTGTTTCCTGCTCGATTTCCTCTTCGCTGATCCGGTCCGTTCCCTTTTTCAACGACTCGGCATGGACAGATTCCAAAGCCGTCAATGTCCGCGCCCTCTGAATGGCGCGTAGCTGCTCCTCGAATGTGTCCTCGTCCGCGCCTGTTAGTATGGCGACCGGTCGGCCGTTCGACGTGATGACGAGCTCCTTTTCCTCTCTTGCCAATTTCCAGACTTCACCGGGTTTGAGACGCAGGTCCCGAACAGAGACGAATTTCATTTTCTTTACACTCCTGTGGTATTTGGTATTCATTTTGAGATAATATAAGGCTACATTTTTGTATACGAAAAGTCAACAATAATGCCCGGATGCTGTAATGCGCTCACAACACCTCGTCACCCCGGATCGTTGTCCGGGGTGGCGAGCTTGATAACGGCCGCGGCTCCACGACCCATAGCATTTCAGGAACGGGTTTCCCCGGGAGGCTCATCCTCTTCGGGTGCCCCAAGAGAGGCGGAGGGCTTGGACCGAAAATTCATCGTGCACGAATCACAGGGTAGATTATCATTGATCATACGTAAATGAAGTGTTATGAATGCCTGCAAGTGGGTTCTAGCACCGCAGTTTACGCACCGCCTTGCATGATTTGATGCCATATTTCCTTTGGTTGCCTCGGAAGAGCAAATGAATCGGCCCGCTTCGGGTGGAGGTCGCCCCCAGCCTTCCTGAGCCGTCGCGGAACGGAGATCCCAGATCCGTGAAGACGAACCAAGCTTACCAACGAAACCCTTGCGTTTCCACCCGCCTTCTGGGGGATGAGGGTGCCGTGGTATTCCATGCGGACGAAAGTCGGGAGCAGCACCTGAACCCAACCGGTCTTTTTGTGTGGCGCATGCTGGACGGCCGGCATTCGGAAGAGCATGTGGCATCGCGCATGGCGGAAGAATTTGAGGGAGCTTCCGGTGACGAGATTTTGCCGGATGTGCGGGCATTCATCACCGATCTTCAAAAGCAGGATTATGTACAGCCTGTGCAGCATGCCGTCGAAGGGCCGCTTCAAGTTGAGCCGTTTCCGGACCAGGGCGATGCTCCGACTTCCGTGGATATTTCGCTCACCGGCAAGTGCAACCTTCGCTGCGCCTATTGCTTCTACCACGATGAAATGGAGTCACGGCCCGACCTGCCGAAGGAAGCATGGCTTGCATTTTTTGAAGAGCTGGGTAGGCTGGGTGTCAAAGATGTCACCCTGAGTGGGGGCGAAGTATTTGTCAGACCGGATCTCTGGGAGCTTATTGACGGCGTGATCGCCAACCGAATGCGCTACTCCCTTAATACTAACGGGACGCTAATTAACGAAAAGACGCTGCAGTCATTTGAACAGGGAAAACGCCGCAACAGGCTCAACAGCATACAGGTTTCCATTGACGGCTCCCGCCCGGAAGTACATGACAAAAGCCGGGGAAAAGGGACATTCAAAAAGGCGATCCGCGGGCTCCGCATGTTCAAGGAAACAGGCTTCCCGGTGACAGTGCGGGTGACCGTAAACCGGCACAATATCGATGACCTGGAGAACACGGCTCAACTCCTCTTGGAAGACGTGGGCATTCAAAGCGTTGGCACCAACGATGCCATGCCCATGGGAGCGGGCTGCGAGAATCAACCCGCCATCGCCTTGACTCCGCAGCAGCAGGTGCAGGCCATGCAGATCCTCGCCAGGCTGGCGGAGGCATACAACGGTCGGATCACTGCCACGGCCGGCCCCCTGGCCAAGTGGCGAATGTACCGGGAGATGGAACATGCCCGCGCCACGGGCGAAAAACCGACCCGGTGGAAAATGGGCTATCTCACAGCCTGCGGCTGTATGTACAACAAATTATCGGTTCACCATGACGGCATGATTACGCCCTGTAATATGCTCGCAAAATTAGAAATGGGGCGAATACATGTTGATTCCTTTAGAGAAATATGGCAAAGTCATCCAATGTTAAAAACGCTGAAGGAGAGAAGAAATATCCCGATGACTCAGGTCCCGGGCTGTGAGGATTGCGAATGGGCCGAGTTCTGCAACGGCAGCTGCCCGGGGCTTGCTTATGAAATGACAGGGGATTTCAATCATGCCAACCCGCATGATTGCTATCAGAAATTTTTGCAAGAGACAGGCATCAAAACCTTTCTGGACACGAATACACACGGATTTAGTACTAAGCACGCGGGAGTGTCAAATTAATAGCTTGTTGGCATTTCTATCTGCCTGCAAGGTTTACAGGTTATAACTTCAGAACTCCTGACATAAGCCAGTAACCAACTAATTTAACGATGGTTTTTATAAAAAGCAGCGGAAAATTTAATGAAACGGTATTTCCGGAGAATTAGTCCTCGGGGGACCAGTTTTCAGGGTCTTACAATTCACAGCGCTACGCTTATGTTTCACATCCTTAATGACCTAGGTCAGGAGTTCTGAACTTTGTGGAAACAAAATCAACAGTCCTATTCATTATATAAAAACTCTGATGTGATATGTAGCAAAAATAATTTAGGGACGCCTTGTTTTTAATCCTTACACCGATCAAATCTTACTGCTAACCGCTAAACTATACAGTGGTTTTTTGTCTGGGAGCAAAGTAGCGGCAAAGGTGAGTTGCGTTATATTATACGGGTTGTAGACGAAAACTCCGATGATGTCCCGGAAGAGGGATGGGCTTCGTGACGAGGGTGGGTATGGAGCATGTAGTATGTAGGAAAGATGCTGTCTTCAATATTATCCTATAGAAGATGTAAGAAATTGTTCCAGAAGAACCGAATAAGGATTAATTGCTAGGGGAGAGGTTTCGTCATGGCCAAGAAGAACAATCAACGTCTATATGAGCCGCCCATTATTAGAGATCTTTCAGTCTCAAGCGTAAAGGGAGGAAATATCCATCCTTTGGGGCAATGCATGGATGGCAACGCCCCCTATGAGGCGTGTGAAACGGGCCTATCCCCGCAAGGTGAAAATCCCCCGTGCAATCCTGGGACGTTTGCAGACTATCCGAAATGTAATGTTGGCTCGGTTGCGGCCGTGATCTGCGATACAGGCGGCCAGGCAGGTGACTAGACTTGCACCGTAATAAACTGGTTTCCATCCATAGACAGCCTCTTTCCATAATACCGGCCTCAAATATTATACTTATTTGTTACCGTGCTGATTTACGCCTGTGCGAGCCCCCCTTTTTTATGCGGTCGAAGACAGAATACCACGGGTTTACCCGTGGATGAATGAGCCTTACCTCGTCTCTGCGTTAGCAGAGGTGAGGTCGGCTCCACAGGAGTCGTAGACCGTTAGGACCCCGGGCTTGCCCGGGGGTATCTATTCCTTGAAATTACCAAAATTGGTCTTCTATGAATTTGAAACTCCCAAGTGCTCATATATAATTCCGTTGGATAATATTTTGGGAAAAAAGTATCAATTGACATGGGCTGAATAGAGCCAGAGCCTTTGATAATTTTGCAAAAGCACGGTTTTGTCTAATCGCTGTGTCATCAGCAAATTTCAATCCTCAAAATCTTTAGAACACACCTGCGTTCGATCAGCCTGAGGCGGACGGCTTCTTGATCTTGACCAAATTGCCGACTCGTCCGAAGGGTAGCGGCGCTAAGGCCAGCGCAAAGAAAATTGGACATTTTTCAAAGGTCTCCGCTTGGGGAAAGGCTAGAGGAAGCGTATATGATATCTGGCTGGTAGAGTAGGGTAGATGTTATGCAAGTTGCGCACAGAATTGGAGAAATAGTATTTCGCACAGATGCAGATGTTTTCCCTGTGTTGCCCAGAGCCTATAGGGAAAACTTTTCTATTTTTCGGGTAAAAAGCCCACGCACAGACGTTCGGAACAGTTTTCGTTGCATAAGGTCGGAACTGATAGAAGATAACCCGCCGAACAACAATCAATTACGATTAATTTCGCGTGCCGCACATTACATGCAAGGTGGACTAGAAAGCCCGCTGCTGCAGTATCCCGCCCTTCTTGCAAGTGTGGTGGAGAGGCTTGGATCAGGGAATGCATCCAGAATATGGCTAAGTCCTGATCTTTTAATTATATATGATTTCTTGAATAACTCGCAGCAGATTTTTTATACAGAAAACTTCAGAGGCACTCCTGCACCGCATGAGTCCTATGCGGCAGAGTATCAAATAGGGGCTAATATTCCTCAAGTATTCTCTGCTTTCTTGCCCAAATACTCTGGATTTCTGTTGCACAGTGGAGGTGTTATAGTTAACGGCAGAGTCGCCCTCTTTTTAGCGCCTGACGAAGGGGGCAAGTCGACTGTAGTAAATCAATCAGAAGGGCTGCCTATCCTGAATGATGATCACTTGATGATACGAGAGAAAGGT
>CAYVUX010000064.1:9705-12158 GCA_964455075.1 uncultured Desulfobacteraceae bacterium
GTGACGCTGTCTTTGCTCATTCAACACCTTCTGGAGGTAAAGTCAGCGGTCTTTATAAGGCTAGGATAGGCGGCTTATTCATGCTGGAAAAAGCGGATAAATTTTCCCTTTGTGCGATCGAACCTGCTGATTTGGTGCAGTGTCTCTGGACCGAACATCGCAAGTATCTCTTTTTCCTGCCGAATTCTTTGAAAAATAAGGCATTTCAAACCCTATGCCAAGCTTGCTGCCAGGCACCAACTTATAAAATGAAATTCCCAAAGGATTACGTCGACTGGGATGCCATTGATGCGGCCATGGAAGGGGGTACTTGAGAAATAGGGCGGATTCCAGGATATGAAGGGGAAAGAGTATGACGGGTGTTTTTGCATTTGGCGATGGTGGTTATGGCTAAATTCTTCTCCCTTTTTTGTATTGCTATAAAGATGTTCGTGTGAGTTGGAGTATAAGGAAGAATTGTATTTTTTAACGCCGAAGATGGCGGCCAAGAATGAATAATTAGTTTTATAAAGAATATATTGCAAAAAAGTTGTATTTTTGGCCAATAGTTTGTGTTTCAGTCGTTTTCGGCCAGGCGATATCACTAGAAGGAAATTTAAAAGTAAGATCAAAGACTTGAAATCCTGTGTGGAATGAGAAAACACGCGACGATCTCTGGCAAAGAGTTCCGCAGAGGAATGCATTCTAAATTCCTGTCGGAGGTTCAGAGATGTTGCCTTTTGTAAAAATCGGTCTGATCAAAACCGTTGTTGTTGCCGTTATTATGTTGACTGCCTTGCTGTGTTTTGTACCGGCTCGGGCAGTGGACCTTTATGTTTTTGAAAGAAGCGCGTTAGCGAATAAGCTCTCTTCCCTTCTGAGAGAGCGTTCTAGTGCGCATCAGTCTTTGGCGGGCGAGAGTGCTTATGGGAAGACAGGCCCAGAAGGAGGGCACGCCCGAGATAAGGTCTTCATTGAATGCCGCGGCGACTGCCCGCCCGCCCTCTTCGACCTTATTCGGGACCAGGGAGGGGAAGCAAAAAGAATTCAGCGGGGGCTGGTGTCCGCAGTAATTCCGGCCGGCTGTCTGGAGGAGTTGGTTCCCATCCGGGCGGTGCGCCGCATTCGTACGCCATTCCGCCAGCATCCCTTGGCCGTGAGCCAGGGGGTTTCCATCCATAATGCAGACACCTACCACACCGGCGGTTATCTCGGGCAGGGCGTTAAGGTGGGCGTGCTGGACTGCGCGGGATTTGCGGGGTATGTGGCGCTCCTCGGTTCCGACCTTCCGGCCTCCGTGACGCTCTGGGATCGGGACGGGGCAGGGGACCCTGTGGGCGCAAGCTCGCACGGCACTGCATGCGCGGAGGTCGTTTATGACATGGCGCCGGAAGCCGAGCTCTTTTTTGCATACAGCGCCGACGAAGCCGAATACTACTCCGGGTTGGACTGGTTGATGAGCCAGGGGGTGGACGTGATTTCGTACCAATGCGGGTGGACGGGCGGCTTTCCAAACGACGGCATGGGGGCCCCCTACAACCCGGTGAATGAAAAGGCGGAAGAGGCCCGACAGCACAATGTGCTTTTTGTGGCTGCCGCAGGAAACAACGGAGACGGAAACGCCTACCAGGCCCTGTTTTCCGACGCGGGAAACAGCCGGCATTTTTTCGGCACCGAAGCCGGGATCGAGACGTGGCTCAATCCCATCTGGATTTCCGGCTCGGGCACCTACGTTACGCTCACCTGGAACGACTGGCCGGATGACCCGGATCTTTCCGGCTCCGACCAGGATTACGACCTGTATGTTTACGACTATGATGATCTCAACCAGCCGGTGGCATCGTCCACCAGCTTGCAGAATGGGTCGATTGGCGCCATTCCCTTTGAAGAAATCCAATACGAGCCTCCGGCCGGCGGATGGTATTACCTGGCTGTGGAGAAGAAAAGCGCATTGACGGATCACTTTCTGAGCCTGCGATGCGAGCTCAGCGCCTCTCTGTGGTACTTCAATCGCGACATGAGCATCACCGTCCCTGCGGAGGCTCCCGGCGTGCTGGCCGTGGGCGCCATCAACTGGGACGGTTTCGCCCTGGAGGACATGTCCAGCCGCGGTCCTACCCTGGGGCCGGGCGGGGAAGCTATCGGGGGCTTGCTCAAGCCGGACCTTGTGGCCGTGGACCGGGTGGATACCGAGTCCTGGGGCGGATTGGGTGGCACATCCGGAGCGGCGCCCCATGTGACGGGCGGGGCGGCCATTTTGAAATCCGTGTGTCCCTCCTGTTCGGCAACCAGTTTGGAAGCGCAGCTCCTTTTGAGTGCCGTGGATATGGGGGAGCCTTGGCCCGACAACAGCTACGGTTACGGCAGGCTGTACATTGAGCATGATCCCGATCTCAGGGAGAACGTCTGGATCGGTGCTATCCAGATTTTTCCCCACGTACTACCATCCTTCTTGCGGAACATCCATTGACCCT
>CAYVUX010000065.1:0-6695 GCA_964455075.1 uncultured Desulfobacteraceae bacterium
CATGGCGTGTCGGGCGATCGGGGCCCAAACGGTGCTTATCTTGATGCCCCTGACCGGTGAACACGGCAGAGAACCTCCGGCCACCGTGGCCGCGGCAATGCAGGCTGCTGAAGTGGTTTTTGCCCCAACGACCTATGCATTGACTCATACCCGCGCCCGGATGGAGGCCTCTGCGCGGGGCAGCCGAGTGGTAATCCTCAGGGGTGTGGATGAAGAAATGATCATCCGGGGAGCCATGAGTGTGGACTTCCATAAGCTGAGGGTTCGAACGGCAAGGTTGGTGGAACTCCTTTCTTCCGCCGACGCGATTCAGGTAACCTCAGCGGCTGGAACGGCGGTCGATTTCAAGGTGACCGGCCGACCCGCCTTTGCGCTCGACGGTTATTTCCACGAGGACACGGGGTTTGCAGTTTTGCCACCGGGGGAAGTTCCTATGAGTCCGCTGGAAGGCACAGCCACCGGGACGATCGTCTTTGACTGTTCCATGGACAGTCTTGGAAAACTGAGCCGGCCCCTTACACTGGGCGTGGAGAAAGGCATGGTTCATTCCGTCACCGGCGCGCCGGAGGAAGTTCAAGCAGTGGAGAAGCTTTTTGCCGATGATCCCACCGCCCGAAATATCGCCGAATTCGCCATCGGGACGAATCCCAATGCCCGGCTTATCGGGAACCTGGCAGAGGACAAGAAAAGGAGCGGAACGGTACACTTTGCTATAGGTGACAACTTATCGCTGGGTGGCCGGGTGGAGAGCAGCGTTCATCTGGACGGGTTGATGTTGAAGCCCACAGTGCGAGTGGACGGCCAGGCTGTTGTGGAGGACGGCCGACTGCTGGTGGAGTATTGATCCTCATCGCGAAATAACGAAATGCCTCATCCACTGGTTTGCCAGCTCTTGGTTTTATCTGATAACAGTTTGAATATTTGATGTTTTTTTGTTTCTGTAAGGGTGGAAAAGGCTTCCATAGGGCAAATTTTCCTTTACAGGCCGTTCGTATTTGTGGCATGGGGAGAGAAAGAATTGTAGACAATAGACAATAGAGAGGTTGCGCCGAAATGAAGACGGATTCCATAGTGGACAATGTAAAGAGGTATCTGGAAGAGTGTATTTTCACAGGCAGTCTCCGGCCGGGCCAGCAAATCAAAGAACAGGCCGTCGCGTCCCGTCTCCGCATCAGCCGGCCTCCGATCCGGGAGGCATTGAACATCCTTGAGGCGGAAGGGTTGGTTTTAAGGAAAAAACGCCGGGGTGCGTTCGTATCGGAAATCAGGGAGAGAGATGTCTGGGAAATCTACACCCTGAAGTCTGCGTTGTATGACCTGGGCATAGCGCTGGCTTTTGAACACATCGGTGACGACGCGATTGGGAGGCTGGAACAAATTGTCCGACAAATGGAGACCTGCATTGCGGGCAGCAAGGTTGACCATGGCACCTACCAATCTCTCAATGAGCAGTTTCACAATGTCATTTTCGATATTGCCGGGCACGAACGTCTGAGGAGAATCGTCTCCATCCTCCATAACCAGATCAAGCCTTTCAGTCGTATCTCCTTGGGTGATGAGCACCACCTGGAGAAGTCCTTTCACTATCACCGGTCCATACTGGAAGCGATTACGAAAAAGGACGAAATGTTGACTCGACGGCTGACTCGGGATCATATTTTCAGCGGTCTGGACTACCTGCTCGGCTTTTTTCGAGGGCAAAACATGGAAGGTCCTGCGGAAAGGTTCAAAGCAGACATCTATGAACGCAGCGAAAGCGTTCCGGAATGGACAACTCTGCTTTCACAAGAATGAAGTTATAAATGAACGTGCTCACAGAAAGGAGGTGAGTTGAAGGACCGGGATTTTTCATTCGTGGGAGCAAAAAGCAATCATGTAAACCGATATGACAGGGGGACTAAAATGAAAACAAGAAGTCTTATCTGGAACGTATTCATATTTGCGTTGATAGTCGGACTGGTTTGGGGCGTCAATGCCATGGCCGAATCAAAATCCACCATGCACATCAAGTTCAGCACATGGCACCCGCCTGCGAGCCGAGAGGTGAAAACCGTATGGACTCCCATGCTGGAGGAGCTCAAGAAACAGAGCGACGGTCGCATTACCTACACCATGTACGCCGGCGCTGCTCTGGGGAAAGGCCCGGAGCACTATGACATCGTCAAAAACGGCCTTTCGGACATGGGGTACTTCACGGCAACCTGGACGCCGGGACGTTTTCCCCTGAGCGACGTACTATCGCTGGCTGTTTCGGTGGACGGAAAGGACGTAGGGACGGATATTGGAAACGACATGTATGACCGGATCCTCAAGCAGGAATTTGAAGGCGTGAAAATGATTGAATTAAACGGGTGCATCCAGGCGCATCTTTGGACGACCAAACCGGTTCGCACCCTAGAGGATTGCAAGGGCCTGAAGATCCGTTCCCCCGGCGGTCATCAAACCAAGTACATCAAGGCTTTGGGGGCGGAACCTGTGTTTATGCCCCTGGGGGACGTTTATCTGGCCATGGAGACGGGAACCATAGACGGCCTCGTCACATGCCCGCCCCTGGTCCTGGCCTTCAAACTCTATGAAGTGGCGAAACACGGCGCATTGGCCACCTTCGGCTGTGTCACGGAAGGGGTTATCATGAACCAGAAGAGCTGGGAAAACACTCCCGATGATCTGAAGCCCCTGATTGAGAAAGTGTGCAGCAATCCGTTTCGTACAACCGGTGGTTTGACCCAAGACGTGTACAATGTGATGATGAAAGAGCTCGCAGGCGAAGGAGTGGAACTCTATGAATTGCCGGACAGTGAGTCTAGCCGGTGGTTTGGCAAATTCCAGGAAGAGACAAAGAAATGGGTTGCAACCCTGGAGGAAAAGGGCCTCCCGGCCGAAGAGACGGTCAAAGCCTATGGTGAGGTAACCCACGACCACGGTGTGACTGCCGTTGCACTTCCTCCCGAGTGGAGAAAGTAGCCGGAAAGCGTAAGCCATGAAGCGGTTGGAGAGAGCAGAGAAGATCATCCAGTGGGTCACACGAGTGTCCTGCTATGTGGGCATGTTTTTGCTCGTCCCCATGATGCTTCTCACGGCTGGGGATGTGGTGGGCCGAGCTGTATGGTCGAAACCCATCCCCGGCGCTGTTGAGCTCTCCAGCTACATGCTTGCGGTGTTCATCCTGCTGGGTTTGGCTTACACCCAGCAGGTCAAAGGACACGTTCGGGTGACCATGCTTATCTGGCGTCTTCCGGAGAAGGTGGCCGTGGTGCTGGATATGTTCACCACCCTGCTGAGCATGATTATCATACTCATTCTGGCGTGGCAGGGGCTGGTTATGGGCTTGGAGGCAACGGGGGTTTCGGACATGCTGCGGATTACCCAGCAGCCTTTTCGATTTCTGGTATCCATCGCCGGGTTTTTTCTTTTCTTGGAGTTGTCGATCGATTTGATGCGCTCCCTGAGAAAGCTGTGGAGGAAACAGCCTTGAGTCCTGTTATCAGTGGCGTGGTCGGCATCCTGGTCGTGTTTCTATTGATCTTTCTGGGAATGCCAATTGCCTTCGCACTGACCCTTGTCGGATTCGTCGGCGTGACGTATCTGGCCTCTGCCGGAGCGGCCCTTCCAATGGTTGCGAGCACCTTCTATGAAGTTGCAGCCTACTACCCCTACACCGTCATACCGCTGTTCATTGTGATGGGGGGGTTTGCCGGGAGCTCCGGCATGACGCAGGATCTCTACGCCACGTTCGACAAATGGCTCAGAAGGTTGCCCGGAGGGCTCTGCATTGCCACGATCGGCGCCTGTGCCGGATTCGCAGCGGTTTCCGGGTCCTCGGTGGCCACGGCGGCCACGATGGGGACCGTGGCGCTCCCGGAGATGAAACGTTTCAAGTACGACCCCCGACTCGCGACAGGAAGCATCGCCGCAGGAGGGACGTTGGGTTTTCTGATTCCACCGAGCATCGGCTTCATCGTGTACGGCATGCTGACGGAACAGTCCATCGGTAGACTACTGATCGCAGGGGTGGTGCCTGGCTTGTTTTTGTCGGTGGCTTACGTGGGGGTTGTGATTGGGATGGTGAAGTTGAGGCCTTCACTCGCCCCGGTAAACCCGGAACCTGTGTCCTGGAGAGAAAAGGTCTCGGCAGTTCGAGGTGTGTGGGAGCCCTTCGGGGTGTTTTTGATGGTAATGGGCGGTATCTATTCCGGGATCTTTACCCCCACGGAAGCTGGTGCAATCGGTGCGACCATCCTGTTCGGCATTGCGCTGATCAAGAGAAAGCTCAACCTGCGGAACCTTATGGAAGCCCTCATCGAGGCTGTTCGGATTTCCGTGATGGTGCTCATTCTGGTGGCCGGCGCCAATGTTTTCAGCTATTTCCTGGCACTCTCCACAATACCCATGAAGGCGGCCGCTTGGGCTTCGGCCCTGGAGGTTTCTCCCTACGTAATCCATGGAATGATCGTTGTGATGTACTTGTTTCTGGGCTGTTTTTTGGACGCCATCTCCATGATGGTGTTGACGTTGCCCGTGATCTTCCCCGTGGTGTTGGCGCTCAATTTCGACCCCATCTGGTTCGGCGTCATCGCCGTCCTGATGATGGAGGCCGGATTGATCACTCCCCCCATGGGGCTGAACATCTTTACCGTGGCCGGGGTGGCGAAGGACATAGCCGTCGAGGATATTTTTAGAGGTGTGGCACCTTTCCTTCTGTCCATTTTTGCGATTGTGATCTTGATCACTCTTTTTCCAAAGCTTGTCCTGTTCCTACCCACAATGATGCTGCGATAGCGCAGGTTGGTTTGACGCGATGGGTATCAGCTCCTGACTCGGGTTTGGAAAGGGCTGAACCAGTGTGGTCCTTCTTCGGCTTTGACTCGGCGGTATGAGGAGAGAGGAAGCAGGGAATTCGATATAATTGTAGAGGAGGCTCAACTATGTTGCATGAAGTGAAGAAACACTACGGAAGACTTAAATTCCTCATCGATGGGGAATGGGTTGAACCTGCGTCCGCCGAACTCCAGGAGAACACGAACCCTGCAACAGGAGAAGTCATTGCAGAGTTTGCGGGTGCTACCAGAGAAGAGGCTGGAAAGGCGGTGGAAGCAGCCCATCGCGCGTTCCAGGAATGGAAGGACGTGCCGTTGAGGGAAAGGGCGCGCTTTCTTTTCCGCATGCACGCCAAATTCGAGGAGCACTATGAGGACATGTGCCGCATACTCACGCAGGACCACGGGAGGACCATCGGTGAGTCAAGAGGCTCTGTGAGTCGGGTCATCGAGAACATCGAGTCCGCGTGCTCTGCGCTGTACGGCCTTGCCAAACGAAATGAACACATGGACCAACTGGCCAACGGCATCGACCAATATTTGGTTTGGGAGCCGCTGGGGCCGTTTTTGATTATCACCCCGGGGAATATACCGATGCATGCTTGGTCTTCTTTTGTCCCCTATGCCCTTGCCGCGGGGTGCACCGTCGTGATCAGCCCGAGCAGGCAGGACCCGGTGGCTGCGGAAACGATTTGCAAGGTGGCTCTGGAGGCAGAATTCCCGCCCGGAGTAATCAACATGCTTCACGGTGGCCGACAGATCAACAACGAAATTCTCGAGCAGCCGGAAATCAAGGGTGTTGGTTTCATAGGGTCCAATCGAGCCGGACACGAGCTGTTCGCCACGTGCGGCAGGCTGAAGAAGACTTCGTCCATCAACGGCAACGGAAAGAACTATCTCGTGATCATGCCGGACGCCGACATTGACGAGTGTGTTCGGTGGCTGTTGAGGGCATGCTTTGGCATGACGGGACAACGGTGCCTGGGCGTGGACAACGTGGTTGTGGTGGGCGGCATTTACGATGAACTCAGGGATAAGTTCAAGGCGGCCGCCGGTGCGATGAAAATGGGTTATGGCCTCGACGAGGCCACAGAACTGGGTCCATATACCACCCCCGGGGGCAGGCAAACGGTTCTGGAATGGATAGAGCGTTCTGTAGCGGAGGGGGCCAAACTGGTTTTGGACGGACGCAATGCGCGCCCGGAAGGATATCCCAAGGGTTACTTCATGGGTCCCACGATTCTGGAGGACGTGAACCCGGACATGGCATCGGCTAAAGAGGAGGCATTCGGCGCCGTTTCCGCCTTGCTCCGGGGAGACAGTATGGAGCAGGCCATCGAGTGGATCAACACCAAAACGAACATGGGGCACTCTGCCGCAATCATGACAAGCAACGGCAGAAACGCACGGAAGTTTGTCCGGGAGGTCAATGTTGGGAATATTGCCGTCAACCTGGGCGTAGCCCAGCCCTATGCTTTTTTTCCGCTGGGTTCACGGAGAGAGTCGTTTGTGGGGACCGCCAAATCCAGAATTGCATCCATGAGGATGTTCATGGATGAAAAGACCGTGGTGTCCCGCTGGGTATAACATTGGTCAGAGCTCGGGTGGTCACGGGGCTTATGTGGCGGCCTCTCGTTTTGTGGTTGCGTGGAAGAGGTGCTTGGGAGCCATTTTCTGTCCGGTATTTTTTCTCCGGTGCAACAGGCAGGTCATGAACTCGGGATACAAGATCGTCGGGCGGAACGTACACCGAATCGGTGCAGAGGAGAGGGCGAAAGGATGCGCTCTGTTCAGTGATGATCTGCCTCTGGAAAACCCCGTTATTCTCAAGGTCCTAAGGAGCCGAAAAGCTCACGCAAAAATAGTGGAGATAAGGAC
>CAYVUX010000065.1:6705-10298 GCA_964455075.1 uncultured Desulfobacteraceae bacterium
AAGATGTAGCGGGCCTGCTGAGGGTTTTCACTGCCCGGGACATCATCGGGAAGAACTCCATAGGAATCATCAACAAAGATCAGCCTTTGCTCGTCCCGGACAGGGTTCGATACGCCGGAGACGCGGTGGCGCTCATCGCGGCTGAGGATGAACGCAGTGCGGAAAAGGCGGCCGGTTTGATCGAGGTAATGTACGACGATCTCCCGGCCGTTTTTGATCCCGAGGAGGCACTGGCAGACAATGCTCCAAAAATACACGAAAACGGGAACTTGCTGTTTACCCGGAAGATCAAAAAAAGAAATGTGGAGCAGGCATTCAGGTCTTGCGCGCTTACCGTGGAGAGGATCTACCGCACGTCTCAACTGGAGCATGCTTACCTGGAACCCGATGCCGGTTGCGGGTATGTAGATGGTGACGGGACCCTTGTAATCTTTTCCTCCACTCAAAATCCTCACTACGATCACAAGGAAGTGGTACAGCTTCTGGCTCTGGGTGACGGCCAGGTCCGGGTGATACAGGCAGCCACGGGAGGCGGGTTCGGCTCGAAGCTGGACCTTGGGACGGCGGGGTTTGTCGGATTGGCTTTGCACTACTTGCAAAGGCCGGTGCGACTTGTCTACAACAGAGAAGAGTGTTTTCTCGCCACGGCCAAACGCCACCCGTTGATCATACACATGAAGACAGGTACAGACGCAAACGGCAAAGTTCAGGCCATGAAGGCCCGTGTGCTGTGCGACACCGGAGCGTATGGCTCGTACGGCATCGCAGTGGCCTCGAGGGCAGCAGTTCACGCAACCGGTCCCTATGAAATCAAAAGCGTGGATGTGGAGGTCCTATGTGTTTACACCAACCGGCCTTTTTGTGGGGCCATGCGGGGCTTTGGCGCACCCCAAATGGCATTTGCACACGAAAGTCAGATGGATATCCTGGCGCGGGAACTGGGAATCGATCCGCTGGAAATTCGGCGGATCAATGCCTTCAAGCCCGGTTCGGAAACGGCCACTGGGCAACTCCTGCGGGCGAGCGTGGGAATCGAGAACTGTTTGGAGGCTGTTCGGCCTCATTATGAAAGGTCAAGAACCCGGTGGGAGAACTCGGAACCCCAAGGCAGGTTCGCGAGGGGAGTCGGTATAGGAGCCATGTGGTACGGCATAGGCAACACGGGCGTTCAAAACCCGTCCAGCGCCAGAATTGAAATTGCCCCCTCGGGTACCATCACACTTTTCACGGGCTGTGCGGACATCGGGCAGGGGTCCACCACGGTGCTCGCGCAGATCGCGGCGGAAATCCTCGGCGTCTCGCCGGAAACTCTACAGTTGGTGGTGGCGGACACCCATTTGACTTCCAGCGCAGGGGCCACCTCGGCAAGCCGCCAGACGTATATATCGGGAAACGCCGTGAAAGACGCTGCCGCCAAACTGGCGGATGTACTTCTGACGGAAGCGATGGACGTCTTGAAAGTGTCCAAAGAACGATTGCTCCTTGACTCCTACTTTGCACTGGACGCCAGAGATCCGGAGCGTCGCGTGTCGTTCCAAAAACTGGCGCGCAGAGCCCATGACAAAGGAATCCCGCTATCATGGCAGGGCTATTTTGACCCCGAAACCCGTCCATTGGACTCGGAGACGGGCCAAGGGGTTCCATATTCCACTTATGCGTTTGCGTGCCACATTGCGCTGGTCACGGTGGACAAGAGTACCGGCGAGGTGACCGTGGAAAAGATTATTGCCGCCCACGATGTGGGGAAGGCGATTCATCCGCAAAACATTGAAGGTCAGATCCAGGGAGGCACTGCCATGGGGATCGGGTTCGCATTGACCGAGGAGTTTATTCCCGAAAAAATATCATCCTTGGGAGAATACCATATCCCGACATCAATGGATGTGTCCGAGATTATGCCCATCCTCATAGAAGATCCGGAGCCTACCGGCCCTTTTGGAGCAAAAGGGGTGGGTGAGCCCGCCCTCATCCCCACGGCTCCTGCGATCGTCAATGCCTTGAGCCGGGCGCTGGGGAAGAGGATATATCGGCTGCCTGCAAATCCGGAGAGAATCTGGAAAACGATTAAAAGCGCCCAGCAAGGCAAACGGAGGTGAAAGAATGTCCAAGGTTTTTTTAAAAAACATAGGGACGGTTGTCAGTGGAGACGTTCACGATCCGCTGTTGAAAGCAGACGCCATATATGTCGAAAAGGGCAAGATCAAGGGGATAGGGTCCCTCCGGGAGATGCCCGATTCCGATGCCGAGGTGGTAGTCGACTGCCAGGGAATGACGGTCACACCGGGTCTCATCGATTCCCACTGTCATCCGGTTCTAGGCGACTTTACACCCCGTCAAAGTCAGCTGGGCTTTCTGGAAAGCGAACTCCACGGCGGGGTGACGACGATCGTCTCCGCCGGGGAGGTCCACTTGCCGGGGAGGCCGAAGGATCCGGTAGGAAGCAAAGCGCTTGCAATCCTCGCCGCCAAGGCCTTTTCCAGCTTTCGACCCGGGGGGGTGAAGGTGGAAGGGGGCGCCGTGATCCTGGAAAAGGGTTTGACCGAAGCCGACTTCAAGGAGATGGCAGAAGCAGGTGTGCGGACGGTGGGCGAGATCGGCCTCGGGAGCGTTAAATCGCCGGAGGATGCCAAGCCCCTGGTCCAATGGGCAAAAGCATACGGGATGACGGTGATGATGCACACCGGAGGGACTTCCATCCCCGGGAGCAGTACGGTAACGGCGGATCAGGTGATGGCGATCGGCCCGGATATCGTATCCCACCTGAATGGCGGCCCCACAGCCGTTTCCATGAAAGAGGTTGAGAGGCTGGTCAAGGAGAGCGATCTCTTCCTGGAACTCGTGCATTGTGGGAACCCGAAAGTGACTGTGGAGGCGGCCCGCCTCATCGTTGAAAACAACGCTTATGAGCGAGTCATCATCGGCAATGACGCGCCTTCGGGAACCGGCGTGATCCCGCTGGGCATCCTGCGGGTGTGCAACATGCTCGCAAGCCTGGCACCCATTGCGCCTGAGCAGGCGATCTGCATGGCCACAGGAAACACCGCGCGGGCACACAAGCTCAATCGAGGCGTGATCGAAACAGGCAGGGAGGCAGACATCATTGTAATGGACGCCCCCATGGGTTCCGTGGGTGAGGACGCCCTGAGCGCCATCGCAGCGGGGGATAACCCCGGTGTAGCAACCGTTTTGGTGGACGGTGAAATTGTCCTGATCAAGAGTCGAAACACACCCCCGCCGGTACGGGCCCCTGAAATCATCCGGAGGTGACCGAGCGGGGTTAGGGTCTACCAGGATATGAAGAAAAAGAACATTGATTCGGTAGAAAGGGAGCCCCTGGTTTCGTGGATCCACGTGGACCACGAAAAATGCACGGGTTGCGGCACGTGCGTCAAGGACTGCCCCGCGGGAGCAGTGCGCTTGGAAAAGGGCAAGGCGTGCATGGATCGGCGCTGCACCCTTTGCGGCGCCTGCATCCGGATTTGCCCGGAGGGAGCATTGTCTGAGGGTGATCTCCCGGATTCCGCAGCGGTCCAATGCGAGGCGTGTCCGATCCTGTGCAGAATCACCGATGGGTACATGGGAGCCTGCCAGCG
>CAYVUX010000065.1:10308-12158 GCA_964455075.1 uncultured Desulfobacteraceae bacterium
GGGGGGGCAAACTGGTTCGTGTTACCCCCTTGCATACCTATGATGATGTCGCGGACACCGTGGGATCCGGTCCCCCGGAAGTGATTCGCCGTCCCCTGATCACAGGGATCGGCGCGGGCACAACCTATCCCGACTGCAAGCCCGCCCCTGCCATTGTCTCAGACAGAAGGAATGACATTGATGTGGTTACGGTCGTCACGGAAGCCCCTCTCAGCTACAGTTCCATCATGGTGAAGATCGACACGGACGTGCCCATCGGGGAAGAGGGAGCGGCTGTGCTGGTGGGAAAGCGAAAAGTAGGGATGGTGGAAACAGAGCACTACGGTTCCAAAATTCTCCATGTGGGCGGGGTGAACCGAATGACCGGGAAAAACGGCTTGCTGGTCGCCAGAACCATTGCGGCCATTGCGAACCGGGATCTCGTGAAGCTGAGAATAGAAGGAGTGGGACGGCTCACCATCCGGGTGGGACAACCGCCTATCATCAATAAGCAGGAGATCCCCAAGATGCGGGTAGGCTGCGGAAGCGCCACGCTGGGTCTTTTTGCTCCTCTCCTGAAAGAAGCAGCCGACGAAGCCGTTGTCCTGGATTCCCACATCACCGGCTTGATGAGCGAACATGCGGCAGGCCGCTTTGCAGGTGCCAAACCCACGGGAGTTCGGCTGTGCTTCCGGCAGAGCACTCCGGGTCGCTACTTTGGTGACCGCGGCGATGGATGGGGAGGGACTTCCATCCGAAATCCTCTGGATGTCATTGAAGGAATTGACCGGAAAACGGCTTGGAGCGGAATGAGAATCCTCGTCACGGAAACAACCGGGACCCGAGGGGCATTTTACATGCTAGAGGAAAGTGGCAGGCTTCGCGAGATACCCTTGACCGAATCCGCCAAGCGGGCCCTGGAGGCCATCTCCTCCGCCTGCGAGTCTTCCCGTGTTTCCGCCGTCTATATTGGCGGAGCCGGTGGAAGTGCCAGGGCCGGCGTGACTCGGTTCCCAATCAAATTGACTCAGGCGGTGCATGCAGGAAGGGCGTCCCTTACGGCGGGTGGTGCACCAACGTTTGTGCTGCCGGGAGGCGGAATCAATTTCATGGTGGATGTGGAACGGATCAAGCCCGGAGCCTTTTACTGGACCCCCACCCCTGCTACCATCTGCCCTATCGAGTATACCATGAAGCTCGACGAATACGAAGAGATGGGCGGACACGTGGAAGCCATGAAGCCCTTCCATGCGAAGGAGCCCACAAGAGAAAAATGACCTATCAGAAAAAGGTTCAGCGGATTGATAACGGCGCTGTATTGGCCGAGTGCGGGCCCATGAGGCTCGTCATATCCAGCTGGATGGGGGAAGTCTCTCGGCAGGATGTATCTCTTGAGGCGGCGGCCGAGTCATTTCGATTTCTCGAACAGGCAGCGGAGCTCCGGCCCATTCTTTCACGGCCGGCCTCGCATGGCAGCGCCTCCAGAGAAAACGGCGTGGCTTTCCATATGGTTCAGAGTGTTCTGGCCGTGGGAGACAGGGCCCTTACGCCCATGGCTGCAGTTGCCGGCTCCATTGCGGACGCAGTTGCCGACTTCCTGGTTGATCGAGGCATGACCAAGGTGGTGGTAAACAACGGAGGGGATGTGGCCGTACGGCTTCGATCCGGATCCAGCGCCATCGTGGGTCTTCGTCCGGTGATTTCCAGTCAGGATGTCCCTTTTTCGTGTACACTGAATTCGGACCAACCGAGCTGGGGAGTCGCAACCAGCGGCCTGGGAGGAAGAAGCCTCACGAGGGGGGTGGCTTCAGCCGCGACCGTAATCGCTCAAACGGCTTCTTTGGCTGATGCGGCGGCAACAGCGATTGCCA
>CAYVUX010000066.1:0-6042 GCA_964455075.1 uncultured Desulfobacteraceae bacterium
TTACGGACGTGGACGGCGTCTACACCTCAGACCCCAATGTATGCCCCAGGGCCAGGAAAATGGAAGCCATCTCCTATGAAGAAATGCTGGAAATGGCCAGCCTGGGAGCCAAGGTCCTGCAGATCCGGTCCGTTGAATTCGCAAAGAAATACGGTGTTCCTGTCCACGTTCGTTCAAGTTTTCATGATGAAAGGGGGACGATGGTCGTGGCTGAAACCAAGGATATGGAAAAGGTGATGGTGTCCGGCGTCGCTTACAACAAGAACGAAGCCCGGGTGACCATAAAGAAGGTCCCCGACCAGCCCGGCGTGGCCGCCCGGATATTCGAGCCCGTCCTCAAATCCGGGATCGTGGTGGACATGATCGTCCAGAACACCAGCGAGGACGGGTTTACGGATCTCACCTTTACGGTGCCCAAGGCCGATTTTTACAAGACCATGCGATTGGTGAGCGACGTGGCCGAACATATCGGTGCGGAGAAGGTCCTCGGCGACGAGGACATCGCCAAAGTCTCAATCATCGGGGTGGGTATGAGAAGCCACGCCGGTGTCGCGGGAAAGATGTTTCACACCCTGGCCAGAGAAAATATCAATATCATGATGATCAGCACGTCGGAGATCAAGGTCTCCTGCGTGATCGAAGAGAAGTACACGGAACTCGCCGTTCGAGAGCTTCACAAGGCATTCGGGCTGGAAGATGACGAGAGAGGAGAATCCTGAACCGCGGGCGGGCCTGCTGCTTCTCCTGGTGTTTCTCCTCGGTATCTGCGCTCTTCAACAGGTTTTGCGCACCTCTGGATCCCGGCAGGAGATCGGCGGAGCCAAGGTCTATGTGGCCTTGTACGGACACGGCCTTTCCCCTGCGGTCTATGCTTTCGAAAGCCGCCCCCGCCTGAGAGAGGTCCTGGACCGCGCAGGCCTTCGCCCCCTGGAATCGGGCCCCTCGGACTCGGAGAATGCCCTCCTCTCGTCCGGCACCCGGGTTGTGCTCCGCGAGGGCCCGGAAGGCATCGTCCCGGTCTTGAAAGACATGTCCGCATTCCACAAGGTAACCTTGGGCATTCCCGTCTTCCTCAATGGCGAGACGGCCGAGGGACTCACCGCGATTCCCGGGATAGGGCCCAAGACCGCCGATGCCATTGTTCGCGAACGGGCCCGAAGGGGAGGATTCAGCAGGTTGGAGGACTTAGAGGCTGTTCACGGAATCGGTCCAAAGACCCTGGAAAAGATTGCCCCTTATCTGAGCCTTTAGAGGCCGAGCCGATGAACCCCTTAACCCATTTTATTCCTCTCGGCCGCACCGGATGTCAGCGAGGGGGAGCAGGAACACAGATACATGATTGTCCTCGGCATCGACACATCCTGCGACGACACCTCGGCGGGGGTGGTCCAAGACGGCCGCCGCGTCCTCTCCAATGTGGTCCACTCCCAGGTCAAGCTCCACGGGCCTCACGGGGGGGTTGTCCCTGAACTGGCATCGAGAGAACACCTGAAAAATATCCTTCCGGTGGTAGAAGAGAGCCTGAATAAGGCAGGGCTCACAATCGACGACCTCGACGGCGTCGCGGTGACTGTCGGGCCGGGCCTGGTCGGGGCGCTTCTTGTGGGGCTCTATTACGTCAAGGGCCTCGCTTCTGTTCGAGATATCCCCATGACGGGCGTAAACCACCTGGAAGGCCACATCCTGTCCATCTTCCTCGAAGAGGAGGTCCCTGATTTTCCGTTCCTGGCCCTCACCGTATCCGGGGGACACACCAGCATCTATCATGTGAAAGGGTTTGGTAAATACTCCCTGTTGGGCCAGACCCTGGACGACGCAGCCGGGGAGGCCTTTGACAAGGTAGCCAAAGTCCTGGGCCTTGGCTACCCCGGAGGGGAGATCATCGAAAGGCTGGCCCGGGCAGGAAACGGCGATCGCATTGCATTTCCCCGGGCCTTTCTTTCGAACGAGTCTCTGGATTTCAGCTTCAGCGGGCTCAAGACGGCCGTGGCCGTTTACATCAAACGGTGGCGCGAAGGCACCGGAGACGCCCCCGGAGTCACTGTCGAGGAC
The DNA here is from genome assembly GCA_964455075.1 of uncultured Desulfobacteraceae bacterium. Classification (GTDB taxonomy): domain Bacteria; phylum Desulfobacterota; class DSM-4660; order Desulfatiglandales; family Desulfatiglandaceae; genus CAYVUX01. Next base: position 2,053 of record CAYVUX010000066.1, read on the forward strand.
ATTGCCGCCTCCTTTCAGGAGTCGGTGGTGGACGTGCTGGTGGACAAGGTATTCAAGGCCCGAAAGAAACTGGGCGCCGGCGATGTGGTGGTGGCCGGCGGCGTGGCCTGCAACGCAAGGCTCCGGGAGAGAATGTCGGCGGTCGCAGCGCATGAAGGGGTCCGGGTGTACTGCCCCCGCCCCCGGTACTGCACCGACAACGGCGCCATGATTGCAGCGGCCGGCTACCACCGCCTGTCAAAGGGCGGGACGGAGGACTGGTCCGTGGACGTGAGATCCAAGTACCCCGTTTCGGAGCTCCCTTCACCCGGGGAATAAATAGGCGGCTGCGGGCTGTGAAGTTTTTTCGACAGATCAGGTATTACTATTTGAGGCTCATCCGTCTGCGGGGGGACCCCCACGATCTGGCCCTGGGCATGGCTCTGGGGGTATTTGCCGGGATTCTGCCGATCATCCCCTTTCAAACGGCGTTCGCCATTATGCTGGCCGTGTTTCTCAGGGCGAGCAAGATCACGGCCGCCGTGGGAACCTGGGTGAGCAATCCACTAAACTTTTACTTCCTGTATTTCTACACCTACAAGCTCGGCGCGTCCCTGATGGGTCTCCCGGATCGGAATGCGGGCTTCTCCTCGATCATGTCCACCATCCGGTCCGGAGAGGAGCCTCTGGCGCTGATTTGGAAGATCCTCGGGGCCGGCACAAATTGCGTCATGGCCTTTCTTCTCGGGGGCGTCCTCCTGGGAATCGTTTCTAAAATTCCCTCATATTTCATTTTCCTTTACATCTTCCGTTCCATACGCTCTTGGCGCAGAAAAAGGAAGGAGGCGCGCAGTTGACAAGCAGCGGGAGGGTAGCCCGGAGCGAACGGTTTCGTCCCAAGAAGGGCCTGGGCCAGCACTTCCTTGCGGACCGGCGGATCTTGAACAGGATGATTGCACTGGCCGGGCTCGTGGATTCCGATACGGTGCTCGAGATCGGTCCGGGACGCGGCGCCCTCACTCTTCCTCTGGCGCGCGGGGTGCGCCGGGTGGTGGCCGTAGAGAAAGACGAGGGCCTCATTGAATTCCTTCGGGACCGGCTCACCCGGGCCCGGATCGACAATGTCCGGCTCGTCAACCGGGATATCCTGGCCTGGGACTTTGCTGAGATCGAAGAGCCTGCCGGCGGAGGGCGCGTTCAAGTGATCGGAAATCTCCCCTACAATATCTCCTCCCCCGTACTCGAAATGCTCATCAGGAACCGGGACCGCATCGGCAAGGCCGTGCTCATGTTCCAGAAGGAGGTCGCCGGGCGACTGACGGCTTCCCCCGGCAGCAAGGCGTACGGGGCGTTGACCCTGCTGGTGCAATACCACGTCCGGCCCAGAGAGATCCTCTCCGTCCCCCGCACCGCCTTTTATCCCCGTCCCAAGGTGGATTCGGCGGTCGTGTCGCTGGACTTCTCGGAAGCCCGACCCGAGCGCTCCGCGGGAGAGGCCGCGTTTCGAAGGACCGTACGCGCGGCGTTTGGTCATCGTCGAAAAACCTTGGTGAACTCCCTGGCGAGCCTTGCACCTCCGGTGGATAAGAAACATCTGCTGGATCTTCTCGACCGGTGCGGTGTGGACCCTTCGAGGCGGGCCGAAACCCTCAGCATGGAAGAGTTCCTGCGAATCGCCGCCGCCCTGGAATTGACAAGGCATGAAGGGGATGTTACATGAACGAAATTCGCCCTCTTTTCCGAATCCCGCGGAAAACGAAGGCGCGATTGTCCGTCCCGGGGGGAGATGCCCTGATGGAACTCGTTGAACGAGTACGCGAGATGCAGGAAAGGGCCAACGGCCTGAGATCGGCCGGGAAGAGCATCGCCCTGGTTCCCACCATGGGCTTTCTCCATGAGGGGCACCTGGAACTCATGCGGGTCGGCGGGCGTCTTGCGGACGCACTGGTCATCAGCATATTTGTGAACCCCGCCCAGTTCGGCCCTTCCGAGGATTTCGAAAAATACCCAAGGGATACGGAGGGAGACCTCCGGAAGGCCCGGGAGGTGGGCGTGGACATCGTATTCATGCCGCCGGCGGGGGAAATCTACCCGGAGGATTTTCAGACCGAGGTGCGGGTAAAAAGCCTGACCCGTTCCCTTTGCGGCGCTTCAAGACCCGGCCATTTCGACGGCGTCGCCACGGTGGTGGCCAAACTCTTCCACATCGCAAAGCCTCATGTGGCGGTCTTCGGACAAAAGGACTACCAGCAGCTTGCGGTCATTTCCAGGATGGTCATGGATCTCAACATGGACATCCGCATCGTGGGGGCCCCCACCGTCCGGGAACCGGACGGGATCGCCATGAGCTCCCGAAACAACTATCTGAGTCCGGAGGAAAGGACCTCCGCCCTCTGTCTGAAGGAATCCCTGGATCTGGCCGAATCCATGCTCAAGAAGGGGGAAACGAGCGCCGCCGCGGTCAGGAAGGCTGTGGAAGCCTTGATCCGGAGCCGCGAGTCCACAGAGATCGACTACGTTTCCCTGTGTGATCCCGTGACCCTGGAATACACGGACACCCTCGGCGAGGAGACCCTCCTGGCTCTGGCTGTACGCATCGGGAAGACGCGGCTCATTGACAACCGCGTGCTTCGGAAGCGTTGACGGGCGGCCATGAGACGCTCCGCCTCCCGGACGGCAAGGGGGTTCCCTTCCGACCCATGACAACGAAGCGAATCCTGGTTTTTCTTCCCATCGTGGTCATCGCGTTCCTTCTCCAGTCGTATTTCTGGGTTCCGACCTATGAAGAACAGACGCGGGGCCATTCCGGACGTCTCCGAGAGTACATCGACGCCTCCATCGGCGATGCCGCGCTTCTTAATCCCATTTTGTCTGCGGACTCTGCAAGCAGCCAGATCGAGACCCTGGTTTTCGAAGGGCTCATCGACCGGGACGAAAATCTTCGATTCCGGGGCAGGCTCGCCGCTTCCTGGGACATCTACGAAGAAGCCTTTTTCTACGTGAACGAGCAGGCGAGCGTCCCCGGGACGGGGGTTCTCGATCCACGCGGCGTAGCGGCCCTCATCGAAAAGGCACGCACCGAATCGAGCGGGGCCGGGTCGCCCCTGGCCGCGTCCCTCGCCCGAATCCGAAAAATCTCGGTCCTTCCCGCCTGGAGCTACGAGGAGATCCGGGAGGCGCCGCGCGCCAAGGGCCGGCCTGAACGGGAACCGGTCCCGGTTCGGGTCCGCGCTCCGGCGAGAATCAAGCTCACCCTTTCCGAGGTGGACCCGGACCTTTTCGACAACCTGACGACGCTCCTGGGCACCGAGTACTTCTCGACCTTTTCCGCCCAAAGCCGGATCGAAACGCCGCCGTCGGTTTCCGCGGATGCGCGGGCCCGGTACGCGGAAAGCCTTCTCCCCGCCACCGAACACAACCCGGTCCTGGTGTTTCACCTGCGGCCCGGGGTGAAGTTTCACGACGGGCACGTGCTGGACGCGGACGACGTGCGCTTCACCTACCGGGCCATTATGAATTCCGCCAACCTCTCTCCCCGGATCGCCGACTACCAGCCGGTCAAGTCCGTGGAAGCGGTGGACCCCCTCACCGTCCGCGTCGTGTACAGGGAGCTTTACTCTCCCGCGCTGGGGACCTGGGGAATCGGCATCCTTCCCGAACACCTCCTGAACGAGGATGCCCTTCGGGCCGAGGCTGTTCGCCGCGGGGAGGACCCGGACCGATTTTCCATGCGGCAGAGCCGGTTCAACCGCCATCCCGTGGGGTGCGGTCCCTTCCTGTTCAAACGCTGGGAGTCGGATCAGTTCATCCGGCTGGATCGATTCCCTGACTACTGGGAAGGCCCGGCCAACTACGAGCGGTATCTCTTTCGCGTAATCCCGGATCCCCTGACCCAGGAAATGGAGTTCTACTCGGGAACCATCGACAGCTACGGCGTGCAGCCGCACCAGGTGAAACGGCTCAAAAAAGACCCTCGATTTCAAAGCTTCTCGGGCCTTTCCTTCGGCTACA
>CAYVUX010000066.1:6052-12070 GCA_964455075.1 uncultured Desulfobacteraceae bacterium
GAGCCGTTTGACGACGTGCGGGTGCGGAAGGCCCTGGGCATGGCCATTGATGTGGAAAAGGTCATCGAGTACGTTCTCTACGGCCAGGGCGAACGCATTACAGGCCCCTTTGTCAAGCAGACCGACTACTACAACCACGCCGTAGAGCCCCCGCGCTACGATCCCCAAGGGGCCCTCGACCTCCTTCGGGAGGCCGGCTGGCGGAGGAACGAGACCGGCTGGCTCGAGAAGGACGGAAAAAGGCTTCGGTTCACGCTGATCACCAACAGCGGGAACGATATTCGAAAGGCCATTCTGGCCGTGGCCCAGGACGCTTGGAAGCGGATCGGGATCGATGTGAGCACGGACCTGCTCGAATGGTCGGTCTTCATTCAGGAGCGGGTGAACAAAATGGACTTCGACGCCCTGATCCTGGGCTGGCAAATGGGGATTGAGCCCGATCTGTACCAGATCTGGCACTCGAGCCAGACCGGACCTCACCAGCTCAATTTCGTGGGATTCGAAAATCCGGCCGCCGACGAACTCATCGTCAGGATCCGGCAGGAGTACAACCGCGAAAAGCAGGTGAAGTACTGCCGTCGCCTCCATGAGATCATCGCGGCGGAGCAGCCGTACACGTTTCTCTTCGTGGGGCGGTGGACCGCGGTCCTGGACAAAAGGATTGTAATCGGCCGGACGGGCCCGGACGGAGAGGTCCGATACGAGAGGATCACGCCCACCAAGACGGGCAACTACACCTTTCATTTCAACAAGTGGATCAAACTGCCGGAGGTTCCCGAGTTTTCAGCGGACGGGTAGGGGCTGCCGGCAGGACGGCCTGCCCACCGGGAGTCGGGACGCCTATCGGAGAAGGATTCAACATGCTGTCTTTTCTGGGAAGGAGCGTCATTCAGAAAGCGGTCACCCTTTTCTTTGTCTCGGTGATCTCCTTTCTGATCATCCACCTGGCCCCGGGGGAACCCAGCCAGGTCGATCCCATGAACCCCAAGTTCACGCCCGAGATGGTGGAGCGTTTTCGCCAGGAATTTCACCTGGACGAGCCCCTGTACACACAATACGTATTGTTTTACCGGGACCTGCTGGCCGGCGACATCGTTTCATGGAAGGACAACCGCTCGGTGCTTGTAAAGGTCTGGGAGCGATTCCTCAACAGCCTGCCTCTTTTTCTGGTGGGCACCATCCTCACCTGGACCCTTGCATTTCCCATCGGCATCCGGTCGGCCATTCACCGGGGCGGCGCGTACGATCGGGCTGCCACGTTCTTCAGCTATCTCATGATTTCCATACCGGGCTTCTTCTTCGCCTACGTGCTGATCATCTCCGTGGTGACCGTGTTTCACGTGCCGGTCATCGGGATGGAGACCTTCGGGCTGGACGCCCCTTCGCCGGTTCGCTTCTTCATGGACCGGGTCTGGCATCTCCTGCTCCCGTCGGTGCTGGCAGCCACAGGAGGCATCGCGGTATTATCACGGTACGTGCGCAGCCAGATGCTGGAAGTGGAAGGCCAGGACTACGTGAGGACGGCCCGCGCCAAGGGTCTTCCCGCCGACGAGGTTCACTACAAGCACGCATTGCGAAACGCTCTTCTCCCTTTCGTGACCATGTTCGCCCTCATCCTTCCCGGCCTCATCGGCGGTTCGGTGATCATCGAATCCATCTTCTCCTGGCCGGGCATGGGGAGGATGGCCTATGAAGCCATCCTGGCCCGCGATTATCCGGTCATTCTGACCATCAACTTCCTCTCCGCGGTGCTTGTGCTGGCCGGGACCTTTGTCTCGGATGTCCTCTACATGCTCGTGGATCCAAGGATACGGCTGTGAGAGAAACAACCGCCACCCTGGAGGCCCCCGAGGCCCCCAGAAAGACGCTCCTCCAGGAATTCTGGATGGACTTCCGGAAGAACCGGTTGTCCGTACTGGGCCTGGTGATATTCGTCGTGTTCACCGTGGTGGCGCTCTCGGGCCTGTTTCTCACTTCCGGCAAGGACCCCGCGTTGGATCCGGCCCTCATCCGGCTCCAGGAAAAACTCCGCGCTCCCCTTTCCGAACCCAACCGGGACGTGCTGCCTCCGGACCAGGCGCCGGCCCTCGGCATCTATCTTTTCGGCACGGACGATCTGGGACGCGACGTGTTTTCCCGCATGCTCCAGGGCGCATGGGTTTCCCTCACCGTGGGATTCGTAGCGGTGGGGATTTCCGTCCTGGTGGGCATTTTCCTGGGAGGAATTGCCGGATTCTTCGGCCAGAGCCGGATTCGCCTGGACCATGTCCTGGTGATCGGCCTCCTTGGAGCGGCAGCCGTTTTTCTCTGGACAGGAGAGACGACACCGGGCGCCGGCCTTGCTCTCGCGGCGGCCGGCTATGTCGTATTTCTGACGGAACGGGCACGGAGAGACAGGCCCTTCCCCGGCCTTCTTCGGCCCCTCAGGACGGAGACCCTGTCGGTGGATACTCTCATCATGAGGCTCGTGGACATTATGCTCTGTTTCCCGAGCTTCTTCCTGATTCTTACCGTGGTGGCCCTTTTGCCCGCAAGCATTTACAACATCATGATCGTCATCGGCCTTACGAGCTGGATGGGAACCGCGCGTTTCGTCCGCGCCGAGTTCCTTTCTCTCAGGGAACAGGACTTCGTGACCGCGGCCAAGGCCCTGGGGGTGCGAAACTTTCGGATCATTTTCCGCCACATGATCCCCAACGCCATAGCTCCGGTGCTGGTCTCGGCCACCATCGGGATCGCCACGGCCATCCTGACCGAGGCCGGTCTGAGCTTCCTGGGCTTCGGAGTCCCGCCGCCCCACGCCACCTGGGGAAACATCCTCTCAGACGGAAAAGGTTACATCTTCGACGCCCCCTGGCTCACGTTTATCCCGGGGATCGCCATCCTCGTGGTGGTCCTTTCCTTCAATCTGTTCGGCGAAGGCCTGCGGGACGCGTTAAACCCCAAGCTCAAGGAGAGGCAATGATTTGTGCTCCGCGACGAAAAGGACAAAAGCCTCTGCCGGAGAACGCCGCAAGGCACGACCCGCGCGCGCATCCGTGCATAAGGAGGGCGCATGACGGATAACGGCCCGCTTCTTTCGGTGGAGGATCTCAAAGTCTATTTCCGCAAGGACGACCGGATCGCCCGGGCCGTGGACGGCGTGAGCTACGACGTGGGCCGGGCCGAGACCGTGTGCCTGGTGGGAGAGTCGGGCTGCGGCAAAACCGTGTCGGCCCTCGCCATCCTGGGGCTCATTCAAACGCCCCCCGGGGAGATCCGGGGCGGACGCATCTTCTGGAACGGCCGGGAAAACCTGCTGGACTTTGATGAAGAAAAGCTCCGGAGCGTGCGCGGCAACAAGATCAGCATGGTGTTTCAGGAACCGCTCACTTCCCTCAACCCGGTTTTCACCATCGGCGATCAGATCGCCGAGGCCATTCGGACCCACGAAGAAGCAGTGCCCCGGGAACTCCGGGAGCGCACGATAAAGCTCCTCAAAGAGGTGGGGATTCCCTCGGCCGAACAGAGGCTCAGAGACTACCCTCACCAGTTGAGCGGGGGACAGAGGCAGCGGGTGATGATCGCCATGGCGCTTGCGTGCAGCCCGGAGCTCATTATAGCGGATGAGCCGACCACGGCCCTGGACGTGACCATCCAGGCCCAGATCCTTGAGCTTCTGCGGGGTCTCCGGGAGGAACGCGGGATGTCGGCCCTTTACATTACCCACGACCTGGGGGTGGTGGCCCAGATCGCCCACCGGGTCTTCGTGATGTACGCCGGGGTCATCGTCGAGCAGGGAAGCGCGGCACACATCTTCGGGGATTCCCGGCATCCGTACACGCTTGGGCTTCTGGCTTCGCTCCCCGACCGTTCCAAGCGGGGGAAGGAGCTCTCGAGCATTCCGGGGGTGGTCCCGGATCCGGCCTTCAAGCCGGAAGGCTGCCCGTTCCACCCACGCTGCGACTACGCGCTGTCTTCCTGCCGGGAAGCCTATCCGGCTATGTGCGACTACGGAGAGGGGCATCTGGCCCGGTGTCCGGTTCTTTATGAAGGCGGTCGGGAATTGCTGAAAAAAAGTCAAAGGCAGACTCATGGATAAAGGCCTTTCCGAAAACCACACGCTTTTGAAGGTGGAAGAGCTGAAGAAGTACTTTCCGGTCCGGAAGGGCTTTTTACAGAGACCCGTCGGGTGGATCAAGGCGGTGGACGGGGTGGATTTCGAGGTCGAAAAGGCAAGGACCCTGGGGCTGGTCGGGGAGAGCGGGTGCGGGAAGTCCACGGTGGCGAAACTCGTTCTCAAACTTCTTGAACCAGACGCCGGGAGGATCTTTTACCGGGGCGGGGACATCGGGCCGATCTCCCCCAAGGCCATGCGGCCCCTTCGCCGGGAGATGCAGGTGGTCTTCCAGGACCCGTTCGGGTCCCTGAATCCGCGCATGACCGTGGGCCAGTCCGTGGAGGAAGGCCTCCGCGTCACGGGCGTCGCGCGCCGGGAGCGAAAGGGGCGAACAGCAGAGCTCCTGGAGACCGTGGGCCTCCGGGGGTCAAGCGCGGAGAGGTACCCGCACGAGTTCAGCGGCGGCCAGAGACAACGAATAGGGATCGCCAGGGCCCTGAGCGTGGAGCCCTCTCTCATCATCTGCGACGAACCCGTCTCGGCCCTGGATGTCTCAATCCAGGCCCAGATCATCAATCTCCTGAAGAGGCTTCAGGTTCAGATGGGATTGAGCTACCTTTTCATCGCCCACGACTTGAACGTGGTGGGATACATCAGCGATCACGTGGCGGTCATGTACCTGGGCAAGATCATGGAGTACGCGCCCGCGGAGACGCTCTTCGAACGCCCGGCCCATCCCTACACCCTGGCCCTCCTCTCGGCCGTACCCGTGGCGGATCCCGCCAGACGCGAGGAGATCAAGCCTCTTGGGGGAGACGTTCCCAGCCCCATGGACCCGCCCCCCGGCTGCCGGTTCCAGGGAAGATGCCCCCTGGTCGAATCCCGGTGCCGGGAAGCAGAGATTGACTTTTATACCCTGGAGCAAGGGCATCGGGTCCGATGCTGGAAGGTGGTCTAAGCCCGATTCTCTATTTTTCCCCTTGACTTCAAGGCGATGCGTGGTAAAAATTATGGCTCGATTGTGCCCGTCCAGGAATCCGTCGGAGGCACAAGCGTTTCCAATTCATAAATGAGGAGTTTTTTGCAAAATCAAGGAAGACAAGGAGTTGCGCGGAGGCCCGCCTGAGGCGGATCGCACAAGGAACTCCGACGTCTGACGTGGAGATTGCGAAAAAGGACCATTTGTGGATGGAAACCGACTGGGGGATCGTCCAGTGGCAGGACGACGGGTTCTGGCCCCGTTAACCGAGGTTCGAATCCTCGTCCCCCAGCCACAAGAAAACAAAGAGGAAATCGGGAAGTTGCCTGATTTCCTTTTTTGTTTATCCCCCAGGGTGCACGAAGAAGCGTCCGGCGTTGAGCGCTGCGGGGGCTTCGGAGAAAGGCCTCGCGGACACGGCCCTGGATGCGGTCGGCGGTCCGGAAGCGCTTGACATTCTCCACAGCCACAAGGGTGCGGTAGACCTGCTCCTCACTGATGTGGTCATGCCGAGAATGAACGGCAGACAGCTGTTTGAAAAAGTCTCCAGCCTTTGTCCGGATGTCAAGGTGCTCTATATGTCCGGCTACACGGATGAAATGATTGCCGACCAGGGAATACTCGAGGACGGGGTGAATTTCCTCCAAAAGCCTTTCACCGTCAGGGGCCTCGCCTCCAAGGTCCGGGAGGTATTGGATCGGTCTTAACCGTGTTGCGCATTCAGCCGGATATCCTTGAGCTCCGGTTCCGGCGCAGGGCTATCCTCCAGGCAGTCTATGCTATGGGCCCTCGCTCAAAAACGACCGATCGGGCTCACAACGAATATGCCAATCCCTCCTTGACATGTTTTCGTGAAGGTGTAAGATTGTGGCCGTGGTGTTTTTCGGTCCCATCGTCTAGTGGTCTAGGATACCGGCCTCTCACGCCGGAGACACGGGTT
>CAYVUX010000067.1:0-11994 GCA_964455075.1 uncultured Desulfobacteraceae bacterium
CAAAATCCTGTCCCGGGTAAAGGGCGGACTTTCCGTGGATATTGGTCTTCAGGCGTTTCTGCCCGGCTCCCAGGTCGACCTCAGACCCGTGCGGGACCTGGATTCTCTTGTGGGCAAAGAATATGAGTTCAAGATTGTCAAGTACAATAAACGACGCGGCAATATTGTTCTTTCCCGGAGAGCCCTGCTCGAGGCGGAGAGGGCTACCCTGCGGGAAGAAACCCTGAAGCACCTCGAGGAAGGCGCCGTTTTGGAAGGCACGGTCAAGAATATTACGGATTACGGGCTCTTTATCGATCTGGGCGGCATCGACGGACTTGTTCACATTACGGATATGTCGTGGGGGAGAGTAGGACATCCGTCGGAGATGCATCAGGTCGGAGACCAAGTGGAAGTCAAGGTCCTCAATTTCGATAAGGAAAGAGAGCGCGTATCCCTGGGAATCAAACAGTTGACTCCGGACCCCTGGTCGGAGGCCGAGACAAAGTACCCCATCGGCATGAGGGTTCAGGGCCGCGTGGTAAGTCTGACCGACTACGGAGCTTTCGTGGAGGTCGAGCAGGGGGTTGAAGGGCTGATTCACGTCTCCGAGATGTCTTGGACGCGAAAGGTGCGCCATCCCTCGCAAATCCTCAGCGTCGGAGACGAGGTGGACAGCCTGGTTCTGGACATCGACGCCCAACGAAAACGCATCTCTCTCGGAATGAAACAGGTGGAGCCCAACCCCTGGGATGTTATCGGCGAAAAATACCCGGTGGGCACCACCATCGAAGGACGCATCAAGAACATCACCGATTTCGGCATCTTTATAGGCATCGACGAAGGCATTGACGGCCTTGTTCACATCTCCGACATTTCCTGGACAAAACGCATCAAGCACCCTTCGGAAGTCTACAAGAAAGGACAGGAAGTTCAGGCGGTGGTCCTGAACATCGACAAAGAAAACGAGCGCTTTTCCTTGGGTATCAAGCAGCTGGCCACAGATCCCTGGGATGACATCCCCAGGAGATACAAGCCCGGCACCCGGGTAACGGGAACCGTGACCAATGTGACGGATTTCGGTCTTTTCATTGAGCTCGAAGAAGGCATCGAAGGCCTCGTCCACGTATCCGAGATCGCCAAAGACAAACGCGGAAACCCGCTCTCTCGCTACCAGATTGACGATGTGATTGAGGCGAAAGTCCTGAACGTGTCCAAAGACGAAAAGAAAATCGGCCTTTCCATCAGGAAGCTGGAAGAGACCGGCGAGAAGGACGATTACAGGACTTATCTGAACAACAGCAAGGAGGCCACGAGCAACCTCGGCGAACTCCTCCGGGAAGAGATGATGAATTTGCAGCGTCAGGCCGTGGTCGAGACCGAGGAGGCCGCAGAGGAACACATGGACGTTGAGGGGTCCGCGGAGGAACAGGCCGCTGTCGAGGAGCCAACAGAGCAGGATCAGGATGACGAGCAGGATATGGAAGCAGAGACCGAGCCGCTCGATGAGGAAGTGAAGGCTTCGGATGCCGAAGAAGCCTCTGAAGATGCAGCCCCCCAAGAAGAGGCGGAAGAGGAACCCCGGAGTTCTTCCTGATCGTCGGGATCGGCCTTCCACTTCATTTTTCCGATCTCCGAAACGCAAAAAAAACGAGACCTTTGAAAAGGGATTCAAAGGTCTCGAAATGGTTGGGCGGAACCCCTAACTCCTTTCACTAGTCCTGCCTGGCCGAACCGGGATTCACCTCATCATGGCAGGAAAAACGCATCCCATTATTACCGTTTTTTTGATCCTTGGAGGCGTCGTTCTCTTTCTTGGGGCTGTCATAGCCCTTGTGATGTTTATTTTTTCGCCCAATGCTTCCCTGAAATTCGGTGAAAAAATCGGTGTGATCACGATTGAGGAGCAAATCGTGAGTTCCCGGCACATCACGCGCCAGCTGGCGGAGTTCGCCAAAGACCGCGGCATTCGCGCGGTTCTTCTCCGTATTGACTCACCGGGCGGAGCGGTGGGCCCGACCCAGGAGATCTACCGGGAAATCCGAAAAACCGCTCAGGAAAAGAACGTGGTGGTTTCCTTGGGAAGCGTGGCCGCATCGGGGGGATATTACATCGCAGCGGCAGCCGACAAGATCGTGGCGAACCCGGGCACCATCACCGGGAGCATCGGCGTCCTCATGCACTTTGTACGTCTTGAAGACCTTCTCGAGAAGCTCGGCATTCGGATGAATGTTCTGAAAAGCGGGGAGTTCAAGGATATCGGTTCCCCCCACAGGGAAATGACCGACCGGGAAAGGGAACTTCTAATGGCCATGATCGAAGAGATCAAGGGGCAATTCATCGCAGCAGTTGCCGAGGGGCGTAGGATGTCCTTGGAAGAGGTGCGGGATATCGCCGACGGCCGGATCATGTCGGGGGCCAAGGCCAAGGAACTGGGCCTCGTGGACCGGCTGGGGAACTTTGAAGACGCCGTAAAGCTTGCCGAACAACTCGCCGGGGTCAAAGACGAAGCCACATTGGTATATCCGAGGAAACTCAGGCCCGGATTTTGGGACACGTTCTTCGAGGCTTCCGCCCGGGCCCTGCGGAGGGCGGTTCCGGCGACCGGGCACCTGCTGGAGTACCGCTGGGACGGCATTCCCGATCCGGCCGCTACAGGAAACTACTGATATCCCCTTTCCCCTCTCGAATAATCTCCGGCACATCATTGATCAGGGAGATGACGCTGGAAGGGCTTTGATAGAGAACTCCCCCGTCTATGACCACATCAAGAAAGGAGCCGTAGGCTTCCTTGATGGATTGAGGATCGTCATACCCCGCGCTGGTGCTGATGATAGGCCGGCCGAAGGTCCTTACAATCGCTAGACAGGTCCGGTTGTCCGGAACCCGAATTCCGACTGTCTTGCGGTTGGTCAGCATGATCTTGGGGACCAATCGCGTCCCCTCCAGGACAAAAGTATAAGGCCCGGGCAGCAATCGTTTCATGGTCTTGTAGGCGTAATTGGTTACGAGCGCATAACGGCTGATTTCTTTCAGGCTGTCGCAGACAATCGAAAAGGGCTTCTTGAGGGGACGGTTCTTGAGCCGATAGATGAGATTGATGCCCTTTTTGTTGTAAAGATCACAGCCGATACCGTAGAAGGTATCGGTAGGGTAGGCGATGAGGCCTCCCTCCTCCAAGATCTCGCTGACACGGTTGATCAGACGCTGCTGCGGATTATCCTGATTGATGGACAGTTCCAGCGGCTTGCGACCCGCTCCTGAGGATTTGGACTTGACCATTGTGAAACCACCCGGAGGGCTGAAGTGCCTCTCAGTTTGCTGTCCGCCGTATTTTCCGTGGCATTCGGACTGATCCTGGGGAGCTTCCTCAACGTCTGCATCCACCGGATCCCCCTCGGCCGATCCATCGTCCACCCGCCGTCGTCCTGCCCCGAATGCGGGGTCCGCATCCGCTTTTACGACAATATTCCCCTTGTGAGCTACCTCTTCCTGCGGGGCCGGTGCCGGTCCTGCGGAGCCTGGATTTCCTGGCGATACCCCCTCGTTGAGGCGCTGACCGGCGCAATCAGCTATCTGCTTTTTATCAGATTCGGTCTGGGTTTACAATACATCGTGCTCATTGCCTTTTCGGCGTCCCTCGTGGTCATCAGCATCATCGATCTATATCACCAAATCATCCCGGACGTGATTTCCCTGCCCGGCATCCTGGCGGGAATCGGGGCCTCCTTCCTTATTGAAGATCTCTCTTGGACAGCGTCCCTGCTCGGGGCGGTCGCAGGTGGAGGCTCTCTTTTCCTGGTGGGCAGAGCCTATGCGGCCACGATGAAGCGAGAAGGAATTGGAGACGGCGATATCAAACTCCTGGCCATGATCGGGGCATGGATGGGCTGGTCGGCCCTTCCCCTGGTGGTGCTCATCTCCTCGCTGGTCGGAGCCCTGGTGGGCGGCGCGTTCCTGGTCATGTCGGGACAAGACGCGAGGACAAGGATTCCTTTCGGGCCCTTCCTTTCCCTGGGAAGCCTCTTCTACCTGTTTTGGGGCAGGCAACTGATCCAATGGTATCTCAGCCTGGTGAAATGAGAGGAGGCGGAGAATCGTGAAAATTCCCTTTTCCAGTCTCAGAACGGGCATCCTCGCCGATCTTGCCCTGCTCATTGTCTCGGCCATGCTCCTTATCAATCTGGTCATGATCAAATTTTCCGAAAGAGATCTCATGGAGGCCAAGGTGCGCGAAGGGCAGCTCCTGCTTCGCGTCCTCTCTCAAAAGGTCTCGTCGAGTCTCGATCCGGCAGGGAGCGGTTTGTCCGGGCCCCCCGATACGGACAAGCTCCGGGAGGCCGTTGTCCCCTGGCTCAATCCAGCCGGCTTCGATTTTGCCCTGGTTTTGGACTCCACCGGAAGGAGGATTTTGAGTGGTTCCAAAGAGGAGACTCGGGCGGCGTTTGGACACACCCTGGAGGCGCTCCGGAGCGGCGTGTGGGGGCACGCTTTCCACGGGACCACCTGGGGTGTCATCTGGCCCGGTCCGGAGCAGGTCCACGTGTCCGCGCCTATCCGCCGGAGCGGACGCACCCTGGGAGCAGTAACTGTTTCCGCTTCCCTCAAACCGCTCTACGAACGCCTGAGGAGATCCGAGAAAGTCATCCTCTTGTACATAATTTTGAACACCGTGGTGCTTCTCGGAGCCGGTTTCTATCTTCTGTCCAGAACCGTAGTCAAACCCATTCACCGGCTGCTTTCCATTACGGAGGAGTTCAAAGAGGGGGAATCTTTTCCACAGCCGCCCGCTTCCTCTCGAAACGAGATCAGCGATCTCTACCGGTCACTCAACCTGATGCTCACCCGCTTGCAGGAGAACAAGGAGGAACTCACATCACACATCGAATCTCTGAAAGAGGCGAACCGCGAACTCAAGCGAGCCCAGGAGGAGACGATCCGTTCCGAAAAACTGGCCTCGGTAGGACGTTTGGCTGCGAGCCTGGCCCATGAAATCGGAAATCCCGTCGGCATCGTCCTCGGATACCTGGAACTCATCAGAACGGAGGAATTGGGCCGGGAAGAAGTGCGGGATTTCCTGAAGCGCATCGAAGACGAGATCACGCGCGTCAATCAGATCATCCGGCAGCTTCTTGACTTTTCAAGGCCGGCGAGCGGCAAACCACGTGAGGTGAGCATACACCAATTGATCAAAGAGACCGCCGCCATGTTGGAGCCCAAGAAAATCATGGACCGCTTCGAGACGGATCTTCGTCTCGAAGCGGCCGTTGATACGGTGCGAGCGGATCCCAATCAGCTCAAGCAGGTATTCCTCAACATCATGATGAATGCTGCGGACGCACTGGAACAGGGAGGTCCCACGGGGTTCGAAAACCGCCCCGAGGGCCGGCTGACCATCACCAGCCGGGTCTCCGGAGGCGTAATAACCATCCGGTTCGAAGACAACGGACCCGGGATAGCGGCACAGGATCTCGACAAGATCTTCGACCCCTTCTATACCACCAAGGACCCCGGCAAGGGTACGGGGCTGGGACTGTCCGTCTGCTACAGGATCCTCGAAGAGCTCGGAGGCCGGATTCGGGCCGAAAGCTCGCCCGGGAAAGGGACCGCCATCGCTGTTGACATCCCCGTTGCGGGGATGAAAAAATGAGGTGAAATCCTGCGAGGACCACCCGCCATGTCTCAAAAACGCGTTCTCATCATCGACGATGAGACGAACATGCGCCACATGCTGGAAGTCATGCTCGGAAGGGCGGGGTACGAGGTGGTGAGCGCGCACAACGGCGAAGATGCGATCCAGCGGCTGTCCTCCGCGGATCCTCATTTCATCCTGTGCGACATCAAAATGCCCCGCATGAATGGGATGGAGTTCCTGAAAAAGGCCAGAGAAATTCACCCGGAAAAAACGTACATCATGATGTCGGCCTACGGGACGTTGGAAACCGCTCTGGACGCCATGAAGCAAGGCGCCTACGACTACATCTCCAAGCCGTTCAAAAAGGACGAGGTCCTCCTGACGCTCAAGAAGGCGGAGGAGCGGGAACGGCTCAAGGAAGAGAATGTGGCGCTGAGGGACCGGATAAGCAGGATTGAGGAAAAATACTCCTTCGGAAACATCATTGCCCGAAGCGAGGCCATGGCCAACGTATTCGAGCTCGTTCGAAAGGTGGCGGATCACAAGACCACGGTGCTCATAACCGGAGAGAGCGGCACAGGCAAAGAGCTGATCGCCAGGGCGATCAGCGGAAACGGGCCCCGGGCCCAACAACCCATGGTAGCAATCAACTGCGCGGGAATTCCCGAAAACCTTCTTGAAAGCGAGCTTTTCGGCTACAAAAAGGGGGCCTTCACCGATGCGGTTCGAGACAAACCGGGGCGGTTCGAGGAGGCCGACGGGGGAACCATCTTCCTGGACGAGATCGGCGAGCTCCCCCTCCCTCTCCAGGTCAAGCTCCTTCGGGTCCTTCAGGAAGAAGAAATCACCCCTCTGGGCGGGTCCGGATCCAAGAAAATCGACGTCCGCGTCATTGCCGCCACATCCAGGGACCTGCGCAAGGAAGTCCGGGAAGGGAGATTTCGCGAGGACCTTTTCTACCGAATCAACGTTATGACAATCCATATCCCCCCCTTGAGGGCGCGGACCGGGGATATCCCTCTTCTTATCGGCTACTTCATCGAAACGTTCAACAAGAAGCTGAACAAGAGCGTGGAGGCACTAACCTCGGAGGCCATGCCTTTGCTCATGGCTTATCCCTGGCCCGGCAATGTACGAGAGCTTGAAAACGTCATGGAAAGGGCGGTTTTGCTGGCGCCGGGAAGATGGATCACGCCCGCGGAACTCGCCCCGCAGCTGGATGGTACGAAGGAGCCGCCCGCGGAAACGCCTCTGGAAGACGGCCTTTCCATCAAGAGGGCTTCTCGCCGCCTCGAACGCGAGCTCATCGAGAAAGCGCTCAAGGTCACCAAGGGGAATCGGACCAAAGCAGCCAAACTGCTGGAGATCAGCCGTCCCCGGTTGATCTCGAAGATCAAGACGTATGGCCTGGAAGCCTGAAAACGCCGCGGGTGAGGCGAATCCATCAAGGGAAGACGCCGGTGCGTCCGCCCGGAGAGAGGACCGCGGGGAACCAATGGGGTTGCGGCGGTTCGTCGAGGGAGGATGGGAGTGGTTCGAGCCGGAAGAGCATTCCGGAGAGGACTTTCCTCCAAAGGGAGCCCACCTGTTCTTCTCCGGGGACCGAAGCCTTCTCCAAGCGATTGCCCGCCGGGAGATCCTTTCCCAAGGGGCTCTTTCGGCTCGGCTGTCAACGCGTCCCGAGCCCGCCGCAGGAATCTATACCTTGGAGTTGTTTCACCGCATGGGCGAATCCGGAGAGGCGATGCTGGCCGTCCGACATGAGGAATGCCAAGGCCTTCGCTATGCCGGGTGGCGGGGAGACGCTTGCAGTATGGAGGAGCTTTTCCGAAAGATGTGCGTGAACAAACGCGAACTCGGAATGTAGTAAATACGTCGAGACTTTGAAAAAATGTTTGATTTTCTCCCCACGCAGGCGGATGCTCAGGCCCCACCCTGAGGGCGGATCCCCGGGTTGGTCAAGATCAACGAAGCCGCCCCGCCCCGGCGGGATCGACCGCAGGAATATTTTGACTGTCTCGAGGATTGAGCTTTGATGCGTTCGCAAAAAGGCCGGGTTTTCCTTTTTTCGTCATTCCGGCGGAAGCCGGAATCCAGTAATTACAAATGGTTCTGGCTGCCCCCGTATCAAGTACGCGGCGGGCTTATCAAATCCCCGCGAACAGCACGGCACAGGCCGGCATGACGCTCAGGGGAACTGTTTGCGAGACGGTCAAATTTGAGGCTGACGCAGACCTGCCCCGGTGAAGCCGGAGGATTGGGCAAAAGGGGGGCGTTTTGCAAAGCTCTTGCGCCCCGGATCGGGTGGCATCCCGGAAGAACCTTCGGAAAGCGCGACGATATGCTACGCAGGAAAGGCGATCAAAAACGATGGAACTGGATGGAGCCCTGAAACGGCAAATCGAAGACCGGGGAATGCGTCTCGATAGGATAAAATCCCAGCTCGAAATGTTCGAGCGGGGGGCCCCGCCCCTCACCCTGGACAGGGCCTGCACCGTCGGAGACGGCATCATGCAGATTTCCGAAAAGGAGCAGGATGAGCTCGTCTCCCTTTACGAGAAACTGGCACCCGGGACCAGGCTTTTCCGGTTTGTACCCGCCTCAGGTGCGGCAAGCCGAATGTTCCGGACCCTTCTTCGGTTCAAGGCAAAAGGCGGGGAGATCCTCAGTGAACGTGTGCGCACCAAGGCCGAGGCCGGTGACGAGGAAAGCCGGGCGATGCTCACCTTCATGGAAGGGATCCGGCGGTTTGCGTTCTACGATGAGCTGAGCACCGCCATGGCCGAGGAGGGCCTGGACACAGAGGCCCTGATCGGCGAGGGGCGCTTCGGCGATATCCTGGACGTCCTCGTCGCGGATCGGGGGCTGGGCTACGCAAGCCTTCCTAAAGGGCTCATTCTATTCCACCGGTACAAAGGGGGCGCCCGAACCGCCTTTGAAGAGCACCTGGTGGAAGCGACGGGCTACGGTGTCGACCGCGACGGCGAATGCCCCAT
Organism: uncultured Desulfobacteraceae bacterium; assembly: GCA_964455075.1. Classification (GTDB taxonomy): domain Bacteria; phylum Desulfobacterota; class DSM-4660; order Desulfatiglandales; family Desulfatiglandaceae; genus CAYVUX01. The sequence continues at coordinate 8,611 of CAYVUX010000067.1, forward strand.
GCACTTTACCGTGTCTCCTGAGCACGAAAAACGGTTCCTGGAGCTCTTTCGCTCCGTGAAGCCGGCATACGAAGCCCGTTACCGCGTACGCTACGATGTCGCTTTCTCCAGGCAGGAACCCCACACGGACACGATCGCCGTGGACAGCAAGAACCGCCCGTTTGTCAAGAAGGACGGAAGCATCCTATTTCGACCGGGCGGCCACGGGGCGCTCCTGGAAAACCTCAACCGGGTCAAGGCCGAACTCCTGTTCATTAAGAACATCGACAACGTAGTGCCCGACAGGCTCAAAGAACCCGGTATTATCTGGAAAAAGATCCTTGGCGGGCTGACGTTGCGGCTTCGCGAAAGGCTTGCTTTTTACGTGAAAGGGCTCGCCGCCCATGACACAGACGCCGCTCTTGTCCGGGATGCGATGGGCTTCGCCCGGGAGGCGCTCTTTATCCGGCCTCCGGAGTCCGTTGAGACCGGCTCCATCGAGGCCGTAAAGTCGTTCCTCCTCGGCAAGTTCGAGAGGCCGCTTCGCGTCTGCGGAATGGTAAAGAACGAGGGGGAACCCGGTGGGGGGCCCTTCTGGGTGCGCCACCGGGACGGCGGGCAATCGCTTCAAATCGTGGAGTCCGCGCAGGTTGATCCGGACTCCGCGGAACAAAAGGCGCTCTTCCGGTCCGCCACGCACTTCAACCCGGTGGACATTGTCTGCTCCACGGTGGACCACGAGGGCAGGCCCTTTGATCTCGAGCGCTATGTGGATGAAGACGCCTTTATCATCACGAAGAAATCCGAGGAAGGCAGGGATCTCAAAGCGCTCGAGCTTCCCGGCCTCTGGAACGGCTCCATGTCGGACTGGAATACCGTGTTCGTGGAGGTTCCGGGCATCACCTTCAACCCCGTCAAGACCGTCAATGACCTTCTGAGGGAGTCGCACCTGAACGACCCGGAGACCTTGCAGAAGCCCCTTTCGGAGTAACCCCTCCTAAAGCTCCTCTTCCTCCGGAAGGATGAGCCGCGGCAGGTCTTCCAGGGAAACGCTCCGGGCCTCGCGGATTCCCGCCCTGAGGGCCTTGAGGTTCAGCTTTTCCGTTCCAGGCGGGACGCGCGCCCGGGTGGCGGCCTCGAGGGCCTTGATCTGAACCAGCCCGCAGAGCTGTCCCACGGCTCCAAGCGCGACCATGTTGGCCGTCATCTCCTTTCCCACCTCTTCCCGTGCGATGCGGGTAAAGGGGATGGGAACCACGCGCTTGGTGGGGACCTGTTCGACCAGGATCGCGTCCACCACAAGAAGCCCTTCAGGCTTCAGGTCCCAGATGTAGGCGTCGCAGGACTTCTGATTCATGGCCAGGAGAAGATCCGGGTTCATGGCCTTGGGATAGTCGATCGGGCCGGCGCTGATGATCACTTCGGCCTTGCTCGCTCCTCCCCTTGCCTCGGGGCCATAGCTCTGCGTCTGGCAGACGTATTTTCCATCGAACACCCCTGCAGCCTCGGCAAGGACAACCGCGGCCATGATAATCCCCTGCCCGCCCGAGCCGCTCAAACGAATCTCGTACCGGTCGTCCATCATGCGTCCGAATCTCCGCCGCTTTCCTGGGAGCGGTCTCGAATCCGTTGATACTCTTCCGTGTAAACGGGCTTCTCCGCATCGGCCAGGACCCCGATGGTAAACTTGCCCGAGAGTTCCTCATCGGTCATGGTCTTCGCTTTTGCCATGCTCACCGCCCGGTCCCTCAGCCACATCATCATTTCCACGGGGTCTCCCATTTTGTTTCTGCGCCCGAACTGGATGTGGCAGTTGGACATCACCTCCACGACGCTGAACCCCTTTTTCCGAAAGGCTTGCTCGATCAGCCCCTCCAGCCGGTCCGCATGGTACACCGTACCGCGGGCCACAAAGTCGGCCCCTGCGGTCACGGCGAGCTCCGAGATGGAAAACGCGTGCTCTATGTGTCCGTAGGAGGACGTGGACGCGTAGGCTCCGTAAGGCGTGGTGGGAGAGTGCTGGCCTCCGGTCATTCCGTAGATCTGGTTGTTTACGATAATCGCGTTGAGATCCAGGTTCCGCCGCGCCGCATGAATGAAATGATTTCCACCAATGGCCGTTGCATCCCCGTCTCCCATGAGAGTGATGACCGTGAGTTCCGGTCTGGCCAGTTTGATTCCCGTGGCAAACGTCAGGGCCCGGCCATGGGTGGTATGGAGGGTGTTGAAATCCACATAAACGGGCATGCGGCCCGAGCAGCCGATGCCGGAGGCGAAAACCACCTCGTCTTTGGTGAGACCCAGGCTGTCGATTGCCCGAATCAGCGCCCCCAGGATAATCCCGTTGCCGCATCCTGGGCACCATACATGCGGAAACTTCTTGGCAGGACGCAGATACTTGTGGATAAGCTTGGTGACTTCTTTCTTAGCCATAGACTCTCCAAGACCGGGGATGGCCTTCCGGTGCACCCCTCTCCTGTGTATGCGCGGAGAAGCGGCTCACATCTTTACGAGCTTGGCCAGAATTTCCCCGGGCGTCATGAACTGTCCGTCCATTCGATTGTGCTTTTCCACCCGGCAGCCGCCCGGGTTTACACGCTTTACCTCCCGGCTGATCTGCCCCATGTTCATTTCCGGGACCAGCACCGCTCTCAAGCGGCCCATGGCCCGTTCCACCGCACGCCTCGGAAAAGGAAAGAGCGTTACGAGTTGAAGCATCCCCGCCCGGATCCCCTGGCTGCGGGCCTCCGTCACCGCCCTCCGGGCGGAACGGGCCACGGAACCGTAGGCGACCACGGCTATCTCGGCATCGTCCATGAACAGGGAGCGGGTCATCTGAATTTCGGAGAATCCCTGGGTGATCTTGCGGAAGATCCTTTCCATAAAGGCTTCGATCTCATCGGGACGCTGGGTGGGAAACCCGCGCACGTCGTGAACAAGCCCTGTGACGTGGTAACGGTATCCGTCTCCGAAGGCGGCCATGGGCGGAACGCCGCGGCTTGTGGCTTCATAGGGAATGTACCACTCGGGGGGCATGCTCGGCGAAACCCGATCGAAGAGGTCGATTTCTTCTCCGGAGGGCAAGACCACCGTCTCGCGGGTATGCGCCACCACCTCGTCGGAAAGGACGATCACCGGGATCCGGTACTTCTCAGACAGATTGAAGGCCTTTACGGTGATCTCAAAACAATCCAGCACGGTGGAAACGGCAAGCACGATGATCGGGTGATCGCCATGTGTACCCCACCTGGCCTGCATCACATCCCCTTGGGCCGGACTGGTGGGAAGGCCGGTGCTGGGGCCTCCACGCATCACGTTCACAATCACGCAAGGGACCTCGGCGATACACGCGTAGCCCAGGTTCTCCTGCATCAGGGAGAAACCGGGCCCGCTCGTGGCCGTCAT
>CAYVUX010000068.1:0-9689 GCA_964455075.1 uncultured Desulfobacteraceae bacterium
CAGCGGCCTTCACTTTCAGATCCACCACGTCGTTGTCTTCCCCAAAAAGGCTCCGCCGCTCGGAATGGCCGAGGATGACGTGCGTGCACCCCGCATCCTGGAGCATTCTTCCCGACACCTCCCCCGTAAAGGCCCCGCTCGCTTCAAAGTGCATGTTCTGGGCGCCGAGAAAAATCCCGGCCTTTCCTACCGCTTCCCTGACGGCCTCAAGCGCGGTGAACGGGGGTGCCACCAGAACGTCCACACCTTTCACGCCCCGGATGCCCTCGGCAATAGCTTCCACGAGACGAACGCCCTCGGCCCGTGTCAAATTCATCTTCCAGTTTCCGGCAATCAACGGCTTTCGATCTGCCATTTTCTCTCTCCTTTCACGGCCGTCTGTGAACATTACCGGCTAAAAACGCACCTTGGAAAGCTGTGTAGATAATCCCTGTCCAGAAGACGGGGGTTTGTGTTAGCCCCTATAACGTGCTAATTCTGATTTATTCATCGTCATTCCGGCGAATCCCGGATCGGAGTCCGGGATCGGGGGTGACGGCCTTTGGAACTGCCACATGTAGAGCCTATTTCAGGAACCTATCTCCCCGGAACGGTAAAACCTCTTCTCGTCCTCCACAGAGGGGGCCTTAGAAAGAAACCAAGGCAAATGCACCAGGTGGGTGTTTTCCGGCAGCCTCCTAGGCCTCCTCCATATACATGGCCAAATCCACCATCCGGTTGGCATAGCCGAACTCGTTGTCATACCAGGCGAGGACCTTGATCATGTCCCCCACCGCCATGGTGGAGATGCCGTCTACAGTCGTAGATACGGTGGTTCCGTTGAAATCCGAGGAGACCAGAGGCGAATCGCAGTAGTCCAGGATCCCTTTGAGGTTCGTCTCGGCCGCCTCTTTCATGGCCCCATTCACCTCATCCGGCGTCGCCGGCGAGCTTAGCTGAACGACCAGGTCCACCAGGGACACGTTCGGCGTGGGGACCCGCACGGCCATGCCGTTCAATTTGCCCTCGAGCTGGGGCAAGACCAGGGAAACGGCCTTCGCAGCCCCTGTGGTGGTGGGGATCATGGAAAGCGCGGCGGCCCTCGCGCGTCTCAGGTCTTTGTGCGGAAAATCCAGGAGCCTCTGATCCCCCGTGTAGGCGTGCGTCGTGGTCATAAGCCCTTTTTCGATCCCGAAACGGTCCAGGAGCACCTTGCAGACAGGCGCAAGGCAATTGGTGGTGCAGGAGGCGTTAGAGATGATGTGGTGCTGCTGGGGATCGTATTCCTGCTCATTCACCCCCATAACCACGGTAAGATCCGGACCCTTTGCAGGCGCCGAGATGATCACTTTCCTGGCACCCGCTTCCAGATGGGCCGCGGCCTTCTCCCGCTCGCGAAACAGGCCCGTGCACTCGAACACCGTTTCCACCCCGAGCTCGCGCCAACCGAGTGCGGCCGGATCCCTCTCGCGGAAAATCTTGATTTCATGGTCGTTCACGATCAACGAATCGTCCGTATAGTCGATGTCCGCATCCAACATCCTGTGAACAGAATCGTATTTCAGGAGATGAGCAAGGGTCTTGGGATCTGTCAGATCATTGACGGCCACAAAATCGATATCCTTATTTCCGAGGCCCGCCCTGTAAATCATCCTTCCGACGCGTCCGAATCCGTTTATCGCTACCTTCAATGCCATCATGCACCTCCCGCTTTGACCAAAATCCGTTGAGACCTCTGATAAATCCCTTTCGAAATGCGGCTACATATCCCTGCGATTCATCCGCCTCGGGCGGAAGCATCTTTCAAGGAGTTCCCCTCTTCCGAAGTTCCCTGCTCACAATAAAGGCAGGCAAGCCGCAAAGGCTTGCTCCAGACTACTCGACGGCGTGTGTGTACGTTGCTCGTAACGGAAAACGCGCGTCAGGCGCCCTCCCCTTCAGGTCCAACGCCATGATGATGGCGTCTTCACCCGTGTCCATGTAGTAGCGCCGCCTGCGCAAAATCTCTTTGAACCCGGCTCTCTCGTACAAGCCCCGGGCCGCGTCGTTTGAAGGCCTCACTTCCAACCAGGCCCGTTCCACATCTTCCCCTTTCCCCACCTCAATCATTCCGGCCAGCAGCCGGCGAGCCAGACCGCGTCCCCGCTGCTCGGGATGTACCGCGATATTGAGCAGGTGCAACTCCCCGCAATACAGCTGGAAGCAGATGTAGCCCCGGACTCCTGCAGCCCCGGAAAGGACCCAAAGCTGGGAAACAGGGCTCTTCAACTCCACAAGGAACTGGTTCACACTCCACGGCGTAGGGAAAGAGACAGCCTCAATGCTCATAATTTCTCCCTCGAAACGCCGGAAGTTCTCTTTTGATAAACGAATGAGGGATGTCATTCCGCCTTCAGCATCTTCCCGGCCAGGGCGATGCTCCTTCGGCCCGCTTCCTGAGCCTTCTCCCCCAGTTCACTCAACGGCAGACGGCTCCGCTCCTGGGTTATGGCCACCACCATGGGAAGATTCACTCCCGTCAAAACCTCCACGCGTTCTTCCTTCAAGAAAGAAAGGCTGAGATTCGAGGGCGTCCCTCCGAACATGTCGGTCAGGACCAATACGCCCGCGCCCCGGTCCAGGGCCTTGATCTTCTCGGAGATCAGCTGCAGGACCTCTTCGCTCTCCGAATTCTCGGTGATGGAGATCGAGTCGGCGGCCTCCAGGCGGCCGACAATCAGCTGGGCGGCGTTCAGGAGCTCTCTGCCCAGATCACAATGGGAAATAATCAGGAGTCCAATCATCGGGGGGTTCCCCTTTTTCGGGCGGCCTACAGAGCTTCATCACTGTGGACAATCTCTTGATACAGGCCTCTCCGGTCCTTGGCTTCCATCAGCCTTTTTCTGAAGACGCTGTTCTTCAACATCTTTGCGATCTTTGCCAGTGCCTGCAGGTGGATTCCGGAGGAATTCTCCGGAGCAACAAGGAGAAAGAAGAGATAGACCGGTTGCCCGTCCATCGCGTCAAAGTTCAGGCCTTCTCTGCTCCTGCCAAAGGACATGATGGGGAACGAGACGCCGCTCAGCTTCCCGTGAGGGATGGCCACCCCGTCTCCGATCCCGGTGCTGCCCAAGCGCTCCCGTTCGACAAGCACTTTCACCAGCGCAGTCTTGTTCACGGCCTCCTCATTCCTGGACACTGCTTCGGCCAGTTCCTCCAGAACGCCTTTTTTGTCCTTGGCCTTCAGATCGCCAATGACGTTTTCTTCACGAATAATTTCAGACAATCTTACCAAAACCGACCCTTCAGGTTTCAGGAAACCTATTTCTCTGGCTCAATCAGACCGAATTTGCCGTCTCTGAGCTTATAAAGTACGTTGATTTCCTTTGACTTCGCGTTGCGGAACACCAGGAAATCATCTCTTGAAAGGCCAAGCTGCATGGAGGCTTCTTCAGGATCCATGGGCTTGGCCACGACTCGCTCCACTTCAATCACAGGCTGCCCCTCCATGGCGACCGGGGCTTCCTCGACTTCCTCTTCGGTCACAGGGCTTTCAGCAGCCCTGTTCGAATCCGTTCTGCGGTCACGGACCTTGGAAAGGTGACGTCGCACCTGTCTCTCGAGCTTATCCATCACCATATCAATGGCCGAGTACATGTCGCCGGTTTCTTCCACGGCCTTGATTCTCGTTCCGTTGAGCATCACCGTCACGTCGGCTTGGTGTCTGAATTTCTCCACACTGAGTACAATATGGGCTTCCAAGGGCACATCCAGGAATTTCTTGACCTTGGACACCTTCTCTTCGGCATACATTCTCAAGCTTTCCACCGGCTCCGTATGTCTAAATGTGACCGAAATCTCCATACGTGGAACCTCCAAAAATTTGATATAAAAGCAAAAAACTTCCCGAAAGTCAAAGATATTATCTTGTGGCATCCGGGAACCGCCTCTTTCCGCCATTTCCATGTCACCCCCCAGCGGACTCCTTTTTGGATTGACAACTCATAAGCGCCCGAAAAACCTTGCCGGGAAGGCGCTAATAGGCTCTCTTTCTTTTTCTCGACGGCAGAATCCCCATGGATTCACGGTACTTGGCAACGGTTCTACGCGCCACCTTGATATTAAAATTCCTAAGCATATCGGCTACTTCCTGATCACTGTACGGTTTATCGGTCTTTTCGCCTTTGAGAATGTTTCGAATGTACTCCCTCACACTCTCGGAGGCGATAGAGTCGCCGTCGAGGCTGCTGATAGAGCTGTTGAAGAAAAATTTCAACTCATAGATCCCCTGGGGGGTGTACACGTACTTGTTGGTGGTCACCCGGCTCACCGTGGACTCATGCATTTCGATGTCTTCGGCGACCGTTCTGAGCACCAGGGGCCGGAGATGGGTCGGCCCGTAGTCAAAAAACTCCCGCTGAAAGCGGACGATGCTTTCCGTCACCCGGTAGATGGTCCGCTGTCTCTGGTGGATGCTCTTGATCAGCCATGCCGCGGACCGGAGTTTTTCCTGGATATATCCCTTCGCATTCTCCGAAAGCGAGTCCTTGCTGCTCAAGACCTCCTTGTAATAGCCGTTGATGCGCAGCTTCGGGAGCCCGTCCTCGTTGAGCACGATGTCGTAGTCGTCCCCGACCCTATACACATAGATGTCGGGGACGATATAGATCGGCTCCTCCGACGAGTACACCCTCCCCGGCTTGGGTTCCAGACCTTTGATGGCCGTTACCGCCTCGAGGACCTCCTCCAGGGGGATCCCGAGCTTTTTGGCTATCTTTTCGAATTGCCTGTTCTCCAGTTCCACCAGGTAGTCCCGGATGATCGTCTCCACGACAGTCCCGTCCAATTCGTGGAACGATATCTGAATCAAAAGACATTCCTTGGTGTCCCTCGCCGCGACGCCTACGGGATCGAATTTCTGTATCACTTCAAGAACCGCGAGCACGTCCTCGTCTGAACATCCCATGGTTCGGGCGATTTCCTCCACGGAAATGTCCAGGTACCCGTCTTCGGTAAGATTCCCGATGATCTGCACCCCGATTTCCCTTTGAGTCTCATCGAGACTGCTCATGCTCAACTGCCAGAGGAGGTGACTGTTCAAGTTGATCTTGGATGATGTGATGTTTTCAAAGGAGACACTGTCTCTGTCTTCGTAGGGGGTCTCCGCCCACCCGGTATTGTACTCGGACAGATAACTCTCCCAGTCCAGATCCTCACGCACTTTTTCTTCGACCTTCACCTCGGAGTAATCCGCGTCTTTTTCAGACCCGGAATCAGACCCTTCCACCGCGCCTTCCGAGTCATCCTCGTCGGAAACGGGCTGTTCCTCCAGGATAGGATTGGTCTCCATCTCCTCGGTGATGGTCTCCATGAGTTCCAGCCTGGAGAGCTGCAGAAGCTTGATGGCCTGCTGCAGCTGCGGAGTCATCACCAGCTGCTGGCTGAGATTGAGAGACTGTCTTATTTCAAGTGCCATTTACAGATCTTTTTCTCCGCCCTGGAGCCATCACAGGCTGAAGTCTTCGCCGAGATAGATGCTCCTGGCTACTTCGCTTTTCACAATGTGCTCCGGCGGGCCCTGCTCAAGGATTCGGCCTTCGTTGATAATGTAGGCTCGATCACAGACATTCAGTGTTTCCCGAACATTGTGATCCGAAATGATAATGCCCAAACCTCTATCCTTCAATTGCCTCACGATCTGCTGAATGTCGGAAAGCACCATGGGGTCAATCCCCGCGAAAGGCTCATCAAGCAGCATAAACCGGGGTTCTGTGACCAGCGAACGGGTGATCTCCAGCCTTCGCCGCTCTCCCCCTGAAAGGGATGAAGCCCGCTGTTTGGCCAGGTGCCCAATGTTGAGTTCATCCAGGAGTTCCTTCAATCGGACCTTTCGTTCGTCCGCCGAGATGGGAAGGGTTTCCAGAATCGCCAAAAGATTCTCTTCCACCGTCAGCTTCCGAAACACGGACGGTTCCTGGGCCAGGTAATTGATGCCCTTTCTCGCGCGCAAGTACACGGGGTCATCGGTGACATCCTGGTCGTCCAGAAACACCTTGCCCTCATCCGGACGGAGCAACCCCACAATCAGGTAAAAGGTCGTCGTTTTGCCCGCACCGTTGGGGCCGAGCAAACCCACAATCTCTCTCCGATCAAGCTCGATGTCCACGTGGTCCACAACCGGCTTCCCGCTGTAAACCTTGACAAGATCCTCGACTCGAAGAAGGCTTCCAGTCATTCCGGTTCACTTCTTCTCTTTGCCGGGAAAGATCACCGCCTTGACCCGGGTTTGTTCGGAACCTGTCACAATGCTTCTGTTCTCTTTGAAAAAAATCGTGATCTTATCTCCTTCTACAAGGTCGTTGCCCTGCCGCACAACCGGATTTCCCGTCAGCACCGCGACTTCCCGGTCCTGGTAGTACACGGCCCTCTCAGCAGTGGCCGAGCTGCCGTCTGCACGCTGGATCTTTACCCCCCCCTCGGCCACGATCCGGTCAATGCTGCCGCCTCCGCCTCCGCCTGCTTCCTCTTCTCCGGGCGAATCCTTGTAGAATACGACCATTCGCCCGCAATCTATGGTCATGTCGTCCCGCTTTGCATTCACCTCTCCCGTGAAAATGACCATTCTTTTGGCGTTGTCCATCTGCAATTGCTCGGACTTGATGACAATGGGCTCCTCCGGGGCATCGCCGCTCCCGGTCTCTTCCGCCTTTTCGGCTGCCCCTGCCGGAAGAGAAGCAACAAAGAAAACGAAAATAACAAGCCCTAAGAGACGCATTTCAGATGACTGCCTCCTTTTCGATGGTAGTCGTCACGTTGGAAAGGATTCTGAATCGTTTTTTCTTCAGGTCTGCAAACAAACCCTGACCCTCCACGCTGAACGAAGGGCCCCATATCTGAACGGGTTTGTTTGTCTTGAGGCAGGCGGTTTTCTCGTCGATGGAAATCTGCTGGGTGACCACTCGAAAGCCGTTTTCCGAAACGCCCTCCAGGTCACCCCAGAGGTTTATGCTTCCGGAATCCTTGGAATATTTCCCCCGTTTTCCCTTCAGGTGAAATGGGGGCCTGCTCTCGGAGCGCACTTCAAGGGAAAACTCCGTGAAGTAAATGGTCTCCCTGTCCTGGGAGAACCGCACTTCTTCGGCATCCAGCGTCCACTTCAGTTCCTGAGCCGGGTCATCCTGGGTATAATGAACATCCCGCAGCCGAAGGCCTTCCCCCGTATCCGCCTGTTCGAAGGGCAGCTCCTTGAAGACCAGCAAGCCTTTCTCAACAAAATGAAACCCCACCAGCAAGGCCACCAGGGCCAGGCCAAGCAACGGCCAATATCTTCTGATTAACTGCCTCATTGAACTCGTTTCCATCCACAAATGGCCCTTTCTCTCGGCCACCCGAAGGGCGGTTCACGCCCCGCCCCCAAGGCGGGTCCCCAGTTTTGCAATCCCCCGTTTTCGTCGGGAAAAGCCGGCGTCAAACTGCGAGCTTCTTTCCCTCCGCCCGGGGGTAGACTCATTTATGAATTGGAAACCCCTTGTGCCCCACCGAGACCATGGATGGGCACCAATAAATAAAATTATATCAACGGCCAAAACGTTCTGCAAACCCTATTTTCCCCGGAACCGCGCTGTTTCCGCGTCCCATCGGCCCTGGCACTTCAAGAGCCATTCACACGCCTCTCGCACCGCACCGCAGCCACCCCGGCTTCTGGTGATGAAATCCGCGGACTCTCGTATCTCCTTCACGGCATCGGCAACCGCGATCCGGAGCCCGCTTTCCTCAAACATCCCCAAATCCGGCAGGTCATCCCCCATGGAACAGGTCTGTTTCCGCACCAGACCCAGCTCCGCGACGAGATGCCTGCACAGGGCTCTCTTGTCCGCGACCCCCTGGTACACGTCCCGGATGCCCAGATCCCGTGCTCTCACCTCCAGGGACTTGGACCTTCTTCCGGAGACCAGGATGACCCTGATTCCGCAAGACAGGAGGAGTTTCAATCCCAGTCCGTCCCGGACATGAAAATTTTTGGACTCCCGCCCCTGGTCGTCAAGCCGGAAGCTGCCGTCTGTAAGAACGCCATCTACGTCCAGAAAAAGCAATTGAATGACCGAAGCCTTGTCCTCCGACATACTCCAACCCTTTCGATTTCCAGCGCCCGGGTTTTTCATTCCCCCTCTGCCGGGACAGGTTGTCCCCGAGCGGGAGCATTCGCGGCCAAATCCGCTCCTGCAGACGGGTTCCGGAAAGCCCCGACCTTCTCCGCCTCGGGCGGAAAGGCTCTTAGAGTTCTTCTATCCCCGCCCAAGTCGTTGCGGCCGTCACACGGCTCAGGACCTCACCAGCCTGTGGATTTTCTTGAGCATGGCCAGGATGGGATGCAAGTCTTGAAGCGGCAAGGAGTTGGCTCCGTCGCACAGGGCGGAGTCCGGATCCGGGTGCACTTCCATGAACACCCCATCCGCCCCGGCTGCCACGGCAGCTCTGGCAAGATCACCCACGAAAGCCCTTTGGCCTCCGGAACGCTCCCCCTCACCGCCCGGGAGTTGCACACTGTGGGTCGCATCGAAAACAACGGGAAACCCGTATCTCCTCATCACCAGGATGGAACGAAAATCCACCACAAGGTTGTTGTAACCGAATGAGGTCCCCCTTTCGGTGAGAAGCAGATTCCGATTGCCTGTGGAGGTCACCTTTTCGATGGCCGGGGCCATATCCCAGGGGGCCAGGAACTGCCCCTTCTTGATATTGACACACACGCCCTCCCTTGCGGCCGCCAGAACCAGGTCCGTCTGCCGGCACAAAAACGCCGGAATCTGAATCACATCCAACACCCGGGCCGCCGCACTCACTTCTTCCCTGCTGTGCGCATCGGAGAGAACAGGAAGACCGGTCGCTTCTTTCACTTTCTTGATGATCCTCAACCCTTCTTCGAGCCCGGGGCCCCTGTAGGAGTTGAGGGAGGTCCGATTGGCCTTGTCATACGAGGTCTTGAAGATGACCGGCACATCCAGGTCCTCGCCAATCTTCTTGAGCGTCGCCGCCACATCAAGCGTCAAGGCCTCGTCTTCGATCACACAGGGGCCCGCAACGGCAAAAAACGGACCGCTTCTCCGCAGTCCTAATTTTCCAATACGAACAAGGTGCTCCATCGTTCCTCTAGGAGGCTGTTGGAAAACCCCCGTATTTCGTCATCACTGCGGGGTGCTGCAAATACGCCTCAATCCTCAGATTTTCGGAGCCTTTCATCCGAGTGCCTTCCAACAGTCTCCAATAAGCTTGTAATCCGACAGCCTCCCAGGGCGGGGAATCCGCCGCGGTCCCACCCCGGCAAAAGATGGCACATTATTTGTTAAAGTCCTTCGAAAGTCAAGGAGCTCCGGGCTCCCGGCCCGACGCTTCTGAGCGGATTTTATCCCGGAACTTTTCCTTGCCATTGCCGGTGGAAATCGATATGATTAAGGATTATGTGAATAAACGCGAGGGCATCATTCCATGGCGCAGAAAAAGGCTTTCAAGACTGTTGAAGAGGTCAACCGGAGAATCAAGGCGGGCAAGGCCGTCATCGTACGGGCCGACGAAATGCCGGAGATCGTAAGGAAGAAAGGCCCGGAAAAGGCCGCACGCGAGGTGGACGTGGTCACGACGGGGACCTTTGCGCCCATGTGCTCCTCTGGAGCGTTTATCAATTTCGGGCACAACAAGCCCGCCATGAAGGCATCCAAGGTGTGGCTGAACGG